>JAGBRF010000154.1 GCA_017632555.1 Alphaproteobacteria bacterium
ATATTTTCGAAAACGAAGATATGTTTGATGTAATCAAAAGATCGATGGCATTATCTCCGGAAATTTTTCCGCAATATGAAAAAGGAAAAAGCATCTTAACGCCTGTTTTATTGGCACAATTATCACATGTTGCAACGGAAAATGATTGTCGTTTTATATTACATTATTTGAAAGAAAATAAGATTAAAGAGCTTTGTTGGAAAGAATGTTTTGCCAATATATACAAAAAGCATTTTTCTTTGCGTTCAAAAGTACGGGATATGTTTTATGATTTTTTGGATCGTTCCGAAACGTTACATTTTCAATGCGGTGAAGAAGTTATTTCCATTTTTGACGGAACACAATCTTCCGTGCAAGACATTATGATGTTGTTGCAAAAGATATATACAAAGTCAAGTGCCAATTATGATTTCTTTGGTGAAAAAAAGGCGTTGGATAAGATAAATTTTTTCCATCATTGTTTTTTGAAAGATATTCCGAAAGAATATACTTTTATTCGTATGCTTTATCATACCCGTTATTTGAACGCGGCTGAATTTTCAAACGCTTATAAAGCAATGCCCGTATCAAAAATGTTGGAATATGATTTCAGTTTGGCTCAACGGATTTTGCCCCGATTGTTTTCGCGTTTGTCGGGTGTTCCTTATGAAGAAGCCGTGGATACGATAAGAAAAAATAAAATTTTGGATTCCCATAATCTTTATTCGGAAAACGAACATTGGCTTTGTGCTGCCGCTTTGGCTTTTGCCGAAGTTTTTGGTGTGAAATATGATGCTTATTTGAAACGGGTTTTGCCGTTTATGAGCCTTTATGAAGCCGCTTCTTTTATCAAAAATATAGAATACGGTAACCCGAAAAATAAATTGTTGGGCAAATTCTTACAAAATAATGTCGTTTATCAAAAAACAAATAATTTTTACTGTGCGCATGATTTTATCGAGTTAGAAAAAATTTGCAACGGGTGGAAAAATATACCGTTAAAGAACGTATGGGCAAACAGATACAAAACGGTTTTGAATTTATCCGAACTGTATTGTTATCGGAACGTCAATCATTACGGCTTTTCCAAAGAGGCAATGTTTTGGCGAATGCCGGAAGTAGAGTATATTCCGGCGGAAAGTGTTTTTTTGGAAGGGCAAAAAGTACCCGAACCGTTTGATATCAGATCGTTTTGGACCAGCGGTGAATATGTCGGACGTTTTTTGTCGCGTTCAGATGTTCGGGTCGGCTTTTTCGGTCAATATGTCGGTTGTTGCCAACATTTTACCGGAACGGGCAGTGCCGCCGCAATTTCGTGTATAAAAGATGAAAACGCACAGTTGTTTGTTATTGAAAAGAAGGGGCGAATTATTGCCGGTTCTCTTGTTTGGCAAACGATGGAAAACAATCATAAATGTATTTGTTTTGATTCGGTCGAAGCCTTAAAAAGCTATGAAAAAAGGCCGGAAATTCAGGATATCTATCAAAAAGCGTGCAACAGTTTATCAAAAGATTATCAAAAAATTACATTCGGAAAAACACCATTTAATTCTGTAAAAAGAGTAGAAGCTTTATCCATTCCCGAAAGTATTCATTACACGGATGCACGGGCTCAATTTGTTCTTTTGAATGAACAACAAAAACAAAATGATTAGGATTTCAAAAACTCTATAATGGGAATGTCCGCACCGGAAAAATCATATTTTCCCATTTCATCAATCGTCACAAAAGCATATTGTTCGTGGTCGCAAATTTTAATTGTTCCGTTACCGTTCCAAACGGCTTGGCATACATACATTTTCATATCAAATGTCGGATAAGAAAATTCGTATTCCATCAGGCGTTTGCCGACTTGTATATTTATATCAAATTCTTCTTTTATTTCACGGGATAAAGCTTGTTCACACGTTTCACCGGGTTCCAATTTTCCGCCCGGAAATTCCCAAAATCCGCCCAATGATTTGTCTTTGCGCCTTTGTGCAATTAAAATTTTATCTTTACAGTAAATAACACCGGCAACAACCGTAATAAATTTTCTTTCCATTTTATGCCTTTCAGTAAACAGAATCATATCTTTTTATGTGTAAATGTAAAGCGATAAAATAAAAACAGAAAAAACTTTTGACAAATGAATAAAAAAAGAGTAAAAGATAATCCGACGGTCTCGTAGCTCAGCTGGATAGAGCAACAGCCTTCTAAGCTGTGGGTCGCAGGTTCGAATCCTGCCGGGATCGCCATTTTTTTTGGGAGGTTTTTATGTCCGATGTCGCAAAAGTAACAGTTATAACACCCGTTAAGAACATTCTTGATAATCAGTTGGCAGAACGTTTTTTGGCGTGTGCTTCCAGTGTCGCAACACAAACTTATCCGAATATAGAACATATTGTCATAGACGGCGGTTCCGTTGACGGAACGTTGGTTATTTTGACAACACAACCTTCCCTTCGTTATGAAGTTTATCCGACAGAAAGCAAAATCGAAGCGATGAATTATGCCTTATCAAAAGCCGAAGGCGATTATATTTTGTTTTTATATGCGGACGATTGTTTGAACGAAAATACCGCTATAGAAAAAATGGTAAAAACTTTGGAAGAAAACAAAGCCGATTTTGTGTTTGGTCCGGCAATGACCGAAGTTCCAATGGGTGGTAAGTCAAAATTGGAAACCAGAGTTCAATACTTTTTCGGACAAGAACCTTTTGCATTCCAAACCGCTTTATTCAAAAAAGAGTTGTTCCAAAAAATCGGCGATTTTGATTCGTCCAAATTGTTCGGTTTCAAACATAAATTTTTACTCAAACTGTTTTTGGACAATTATTACGGCGTGGATTACAAAGAAACTTTGGTTACTATTTTCGGCAAAATACCTTCGCCGGAAAGAATTAAATTTATTCGGGAAGAAGAATTTGATGTCTTAAAATCTTTCTATGAAACTTTTCCCGCTTACAGTGATGAAAAAATAAAAAATATGTTGGAATACGGATCTGTTGATACGGATTTATACAGACAAGTTATGGAAAAAATAAATCCGACTATGCGTGAATCGATAGATGCCGAATTTCAAAAGAAACAAGAACAAAATAATTGTTGGCCGGATTTTTATGCAAAAGGATATAGGCAATTATTTGTTCCTTTGCAGGGAATTGGTGATGCTTTGACTTTTCAGGCTGTGACAAAGGCTTTATTTGAAAAAATAGGGCATAAAATTTTGGTGGCACATAAAAACAAAAGTTTATTTGAAAATAATCCTTATGTGGAAGTGACCGATGCCGTTTTTGAAGCGCCGAATTCATTGACGGATCTTCAAATTGCCAGAATTGAACGAGCCGGTTTTGAAATCATAGTCCCTATTTACTACAACGTTGAAAAATTGGAAAACGGCAAATACGAACATTTCTATCCGGATTGTCATTTGATTGCCAGAACGGCGGCCGTATGCGGCTTAAACGAAAAAATTGATTTAAAGCCGGTCATGTATTTGACTGATGAAGAAAAAAAGTATGGTCGTTTTGCGCCCGAGGGCAAAAAACAAGTTGCCATTATGTCCAGCGCATGTGAAAAGGTTAAATTTTGGCCTTATTTCCAAGATGTTGTCGATGCGCTGAAAGATGAATATTATTTTGTTCAAGTCGGTGCATTGAATGATACACCGTTAAATGGCGTGTCAATGCATTTGGAAGGCAAAACCAGTTTGCGTCAAACAGCATCCGTTTTGTATAATTCGGATTTGTTTGTCGGGGAAATCGGCGGTTTGATGCATATGGCGCGGGCGGTTGATTGTCCGGCCGTTATTGCTTATTCCAGTTCGGAACCGGATTATTTTGTAAATTACATTGCCAACACGAATGTCCATCCTAAAAAAGTATGTCCGACATTCTTAAAATACGGCACGCTTACGGGGTGTTTGTCTTGCTTGGATTGTTTCGTTTGTGTCAGAAGTATTGACCCCAAAGAAGTTATCGAAGCCGTTCGTGAAAAATTGAAAAATCCGATTCAACGTCCTTTGCCGGTGGAAACCGTAGAAGTCAAATCGGCTTTCCGTTTGAACAGTATTCAAAAATTCAGAGAACGGCATGCGGTTTACTTTAAGCTGTAAAATTTGCTTGTATTTTAAAATTGTTGCATTATGATAAAAGTATATCATTTGCAGGAAAGGAGAAAAATATGAAAAAATTTTTAGTTAGTTGCTTTATGTTTTTATTTTTAGCCGCTTGTGGTGTCGGCAATACGAACACAACATATCAACGCGGTCAAATAGGAAGAAGAGGTTCAACATCAACCGGTACAATCGTTGCTATGGAAGTTGTTGATATCGCCGGAACAGATGAAGTCGGTACTTTGGCAGGTGGTGTTGCCGGTGCTGCGGCCGGTTCTATGATCGGTGGTAATACGGCTGTCAACATTATCGGTGCTGTTGGTGGTGCTGTTGTCGGCGGTGCGGTCGGTGGTGCTACTCAAAAGGCAATTACCAGCGATACAGCCTTTGAATTTTTGGTCCAAGAAGACAAAACAGGTGATGTCATTTCCGTTGTTCAATCCAATGAATTGGGATTGCAACCGGGTGACCACGTTATTTTGGTCGAAATTGATGGTGTAACACGTATTCGTCAAAAGATGGTCGGATATCGCCGTTAAGATAGTTTAATTAAAGAAAAAGTCCCTGCTTTCCGGTGGGGACTTTTTTTATTTCAAAATAAAATGCAAAAATTTTTATTTTTTTCTTGCAATATGAAAAAAAAGAAATTAACCTATTATTAATAATCGTTAATAACTTAATAAAGCGAGGGGCAAAATGCGCGTATTATTGATTGAAGACGACAAATCAATGGCTCAAAACATCAATACGATTTTGAGTAAAGAGGGTATGGTTGTCGATATTTCCAATTCCGGTGAAGACGGCGGCGAATATGGCAAGTTATATGATTATGATATCATTATTTTGGACTTGATGTTGCCGGATATGGACGGAATCGAAGTTTTGAAAAAATTACGTTTGGAAAAAATTTCAACACCGGTTTTGATTTTGTCGGGTTTAACCGCCCCGGATAAAAAAGTTCAAGGCTTTATGAACGGCGCCGATGATTATTTGACAAAGCCATTTGACAGATCGGAATTGATTGCGCGAATCAAAGCTATTGTCCGCCGTTCCCAAGGACATTCCCGTTCTGTTTTGAATGTCGGTAAGTTGGAAATCAATTTGGACTCAAAGACCGTTTCAGTCGGAGGCGAAGTTGTTCATTTAACCGGCAAAGAATTTGCTATTTTGGAATTGTTGGCTTTGCGTCAAGGAACGACTTTGAATAAAGAACAATTTTTGAATCACTTATACGGTGGAATGGACGAACCGGAAGTGAAGATTATTGACGTTTTTATTTGCAAGTTGCGTAAAAAACTGCAAGAAGCAACAGGTGGCGATGATTATATTGGTACCATCTGGGGCCGGGGTTATTTATTGCAAGCCCCCGAAGATAAAAAGCAATAAAAAGTTTTTACATCCTGTTAAAAAGAAAACAACCCCAAATGAAAATTTGGGGTTGGTTTTTTGTGGGTAAATCTTTTACTTCGGATTGATTCCGATTTTGGAACGAATGATTTGAATGCCTTCCTGTGCAAGCGGACGAACTTTTGCCGCACCATCATGCAAAATATCAAACACATCATCGGGGTGTTGCTTTAATTCTTCGTATTTTTCACGACACGGACCAAAGAATTCGATAAATTTGTTATACAATTTTGCCTTTGCTTCACCATAGGAAATACCGGCTCTGAATTCATCGGCAAAAGCGGCTGTTTCTTGCGGTGTAGCCAATTCTTTATAAATCATATAAATCAGGTTGCCTTCCGGTTCTTTGGGTTCGGAAGCGCCTTTGCAATCCGTTTTAATCGAATTGATGATTTTTTTGATACGATTATCCGTTTCAAACAAAGGAATGGTGTTGCCATAACTTTTACTCATTTTCCGTCCGTCAAGTCCCGGCAAAGTCGCTACATCTTCTTTCAAATACGGTTCGGGGATTTTGAACGTTTTACCAAAAGTGTTGTTAAATTTGATGGCCAAATCGCGTGTGTATTCGATGTGTTGGACTTGGTCTTTTCCGACCGGCACATAATCCACATTGAACATTAAAATGTCCGCCGCCATCAGTACCGGATAATTAAACAATCCCATATTGACGGTATCGTCCGCTTCCCGACCTTCTTCCAAATTCTTTTCCACAACGGCTTTGTAAGCATGTGCGCGGTTCATAAAACCCTTTGGGCAAACGCAATCCAAAATCAAAGTCAATTCGAAAATTTCCGGAATGTCCGATTGACGATAAAACATTGTGCGTGAAGGATCCAATCCCAATGCCAAAAACGTTAAAGCCACTTCAAATACCAATTCGCGCATCAATTTTTGGTCTTGAATAAAGTTCAAAGCGTGATAGTCGGCAATAAATAAATATGAATTGAAATCGGGGCGTGCAGCCAAATCCAAACATGGTTTTAACATACCCAAATAATTGCCTAAATGAGGCCGTCCCGTTGGTTTAATTCCTGATAATAAAGATTTCATTTTGTTCTCCTGTTTTTTTGGTTATTTGTTTTGTTTTTTTTGCCGCCCATCAAAATTTACTAAAAAAGCCGTCCTTTTGACAGACGGCCCGTTTTTCATATAAATATATCAAATCAGCCCGTCTATACCGACCGGCACCACCAACGAAAATATGTTGTTTGATATAAATACATTTTGCTACCTTCTTTCCTTAATTTATAGCGATTATCAAAGTATCTGTCAAGCGTTTTTTAATATTCGAAGCGCAAACCACCGAAATAAGAATATCCGCCGACTTCATATTTTTCTTTGTTCAATTCGGCTTTTCCATAGCGAGCAAACCGTCCGCCGACATCCAAGAAAACGTTTTCGGTAAATTCCAATTCTAACCCGATACCGAGTTGCCAAGAAAATACCGTTTTTTTATCCGAATCACCGTTGAGAGAAAGGTCGTGGAACGTAGCACCGACACCGCCCATCAAATAAGGATGTAAAAAAGTGCGAACCGGTGGTGAAAAATATAAATTACCCATGGCCGAATGACTTTCCAATTTCATTGAGTCCCCCATATAATCGCGATCCATGTGGTAAAGATATTCACCTTCAAGACGGAAGAACGAATAATGATATCCGACAAAAGCACCGAACATCAAGTCCGTTTTACCTTCGTCCAAAGAAATGGATGTGTTTTTGACTTTTAATTTTTCTGCACCACCGCGCAATCCGAAAAATACATCAGCATTTGCCGTTGAAGCTGCGCCCATCAACAATGTTGCAATCAATCCGGTCAAGATAATTTTTTTCATTTTGAACCCTTTCATATCAAAGATAATTTATTATTAGCATACTTTAAATAAAAATAAAACTAATTTTTTTATGCGGACGAACTTTTTTGATTGACGAATCATTTATTTTCGGTTATAAAGAAGAAACCTTGGAGCGTTGGCAGAGTGGTAATGCAGCGGAGTGCTAATCCGTCATCGTGAAAGCGATGCAGAGGTTCGAGTCCTCTACGCTCCGCCATTAAAACGCCGTCTGAATAGGCGGTGTTTTTGTTTTGGGTGGGGCGTTTGTTTGTGGGCTGAAAAGGGATTGACAGGATACCCAAAATATGTTAGCCCTTTTGGTAATCTGAAACAAAGGGGAATAAAGATGGAAATAAACAAATTCGTGCGTATTGTTTTTTTATGTTTGTCAATAATTGTCGGGTGGTCGC
>JAGBRF010000155.1 GCA_017632555.1 Alphaproteobacteria bacterium
AATGAAGAAATCAACAATATGATTGAAGCTTTGGGTTGCGGTACGCGTGATAAGTATAAAGAAGAAGATTTGCGTTACGACAAAATCATTATTATGACTGATGCCGATGTGGACGGTGCGCATATTGCTTCGTTGATGATGACGTTCTTCTATTTGGAAATGCCACAACTGATTGCAAACGGGCATGTATTTTTGGCTATGCCACCTTTGTTCCGTTTGACGCAGGGCGATAAGTCCGTTTATGCTATGGACGATGAAGAAAAAGAACGATTGCTGGCAACGACTTTCAAAAATTCCAAAAATGTGGAAATCAGCCGATTCAAAGGGTTGGGTGAAATGCCTCCTTATCAATTAAAGGAAACGACAATGAATCCGGCAACGCGGACGTTGCTTCGCGTGGATATTCCCGATTCTAAAAAGGAAATGGAACAAGAAGAAGCTATTTATACGGCGGATATCGTTCGTCAGTTGATGGGAAATAACCCCGAATTGCGCTTTAAGTACATTCAAGAACACGCAAAGTTCGTTGAAAATTTGGATATTTAATCTTCTAAATTCAACTGATAACCGCCATCACGGGTTAAAATTAAATCTTCCGCAGCATTCATTTTTTGGCGCAATTTGTAAATATGCGTTTCCAATGTGTGCGTTTCTACGCCTTCTTTATAACCGAAAATTTGTTTCAATAATTCTTCTTTGGGGACAATTCGGTCCTTGTTTTCCCATAAATATTCAATCAATTCGGCTTCTTTTTGCGTTAAAGCCGTTCCGTTTAATGTGTTTGTGTTTCCGTCAAAGTTATAATGATTTGTTCTGAAAGATATAAACAAACCCTTTTGAATGCGTTTCCACAATAAATCCACTTTGGCGAATAAAACGCTGCTGGACAACGGTTTGCGCAAGAAAGCAACGTCTTCTTCGATGTCATTTTCATCACTGATAAATAAAATCGTTATGGGCAAATCCAATGCGATCGTTTCTTTCAATAAATCTTTATTTTGGTCGATGATGGCCATTTTGGCATTGATTAAAGATTTCAAAAAAGTTTCTCTTTGGGTCGTTGTTTTGGGATTAAACTCGGCCAAAATTTCGCCGTAAGTGGACGCCAAAGCAGGTGTTTCAGAAAAAATCAACATCATTTTAAATACCCTTTACGATAAGTACTTGCAATTTTATTTTTTAGTTTGTATGATATTTTCTTAAAAAGCAAGTTTTTTTATGTAAAGGTTCAAAATGATTTTATCAATATACCGTTTTATTTCTTATTTAGCATACCCTTTTGTGCGGGTTTTGTTGTTCGTTCGCAAGAAAAAAGGAAAAGAAGATGCCGTTCGCGGTCGTGAACGTATGGGGTACTATACAAAGGAACGTCCCGAAGGTCGTTTGATTTGGTTGCATGGCGCCAGTGTCGGCGAATGTTTGTCTATGATGCCGTTGGTCAATTATTTGGTGACGTTGGAAAATACGCAAGTGATGGTCACTTCCGGCACGGTAACTTCGGCAAATTTAATGGAAAAACGTTTGCCAAAGGGGGCTTTTCATCAATATGTTCCGGTTGATTTACCAATGTACACTACTCGTTTTATAAAGCATTTTCATCCGGATTTGGCTTTCTTTTTCGAATCCGATTTTTGGCCGAATATGTTGATGGACGCACATAAGGCCGGTATTCCGATGATTTTATTAAACGGTCGAATTTCGGATAAGTCCTTTAAGGCATGGCAGAAGGCATTATTTTTCATTCAACCGTTGCTGAATTTATTTACATTCGGTTTGGGACAAACCCGCGAAGATGCTTATCGTATGGAAAAGTTGGGCTTTAAGAAAACGGATTGTGTCGGAAATATCAAATTTGCGGCTATTCCGGCGCCTTACAGTGAAGATGAAGTCAAAAATTTAAGGGCGCAAATCGGTGCCAGATTTGTTTGGTTGGCGGGTTCTACCCACGATGATGAAGAAATGCAAGCGGCTGAAATTCATCAAAAGTTGGCGGCGAAGTATTCCAATTTGTTGACAATTATTGTCCCGCGCCATCCGGAACGTTGCGATGATTTGGAACAAAAAATGAAAGCTTTGGGTTTAAGTGTCCACCGCCGTTCACGTAATGAAGATATGAATGCTGATATCTTTTTGGGCGATACAATCGGGGAAATGGGATTGTTTTATCGTTTGTCCGACTTTGTGTTTGTCGGCGGTTCGTTGGTTGAATTTGGCGGTCAAAATATGTTGGAACCGATGCGTATCGGTGCTTGCACTATAATTGGTCCTTATGCCTTTAATTTCAAAGAAATTGTCCAACGCGCCAAAGATGCCGGCGCTTTGTTGGTTGTCAAAGACAAAGATGATTTGGCACGAGCTTTGGACGAATTGCAAACATGTCCGGAAGAAGTAAAATCTATGTGCCAAATCGGGCGGACGTTTGCCAACAGTGAAACGGCTGTTTTACAAAGAGTAATTGACGTTTTAACCCCTTATTTAGAGAGGAAAAATGAAACAGCCTGATTTTTGGTTTGATCAAAAAAATTGGAAAGCTTCTTTATTGCGGCCTTTCGGGTGGCTGTATGAAAAAATAGTCGCTTTGCGATTGAAGTTGAAAAAATCATATCGCAGTAAAGTTCCCGTTATTTGCGTGGGTAATATCAGTGTCGGTGGAACGGGAAAAACACCGATGAGTTTGGCTTTGGCGGACTATTTTACCAATAAAGGAAAAAAAGTTTTCTTTCTAAATCACGGATACAAAAGTAAATTGCAAAATGTTTTGATTGATTTGCAAGTTCATAATGCCAAAGATATTTCCGATGAAGCGATGATTTTTGCACAAAGATTGCCCACAATTGTTGATCATAACCGTGCGCGTGGCGTTCAAACGGCCGAAAAAAAAGGTGCTGAAATAGTTATTATGGACGATGGATTTCAAAATCCCAGTTTGTATAAGCAATTATCCTTTGTTGTTTTTGATGGTCGGTATGGTGTCGGAAACGGGTTGTGTATGCCGGCAGGACCTTTACGTGAATCGTTAAAGCAGGGACTTAAAAGAGCCGATGCTGCCGTTATTGTCGGTGAAGATAAAACAAATTTAAGCGAACAAATTCGTTTGCTTTATCCCCCAATGCCCATTTTATACGGGCATGTTGAACCTATGCAAAAATTGGAAGGAATTAAAGGAATTGCCTTTGCCGGTATCGGTCACCCCGAAAAATTTTTTAATATGCTTGAAAAAAACGGCGTTCTTTTAACGGATAAAATTGCTTTTGATGATCATTATTCATACACACGTGAAGACATTGAAGCTTTGATTAAACGCGGACAACCGTTGTTGACAACATTAAAAGATGCCGTTAAAATTGATGCTGATTTACGTCAAAAACTGACCGTTGTTGATATTGAATTTATATTGGATAATCCGTCCGAATGGGAAACTGTAATTGCAAGGAAAATAAAATAATGAGTGAATTGCAGGTAAGAGCCGCCAAAAGACAATGGTATGAACGTTTTTTTAAGGATCCGCTGGTTGGTCTTTTGGCCATTGTTTTATGGAGTGTATTCGGTATTTTACCTTTGGATATGGCATCGTCTTTGGGCGGTTGGATGGGAAAACTTCTTCCCTGTTTTTTAAGAAAAAAACAAAAGATTGCTTTGTTTAATTTAGCGCGTTGTTTCCCCGAAAAATCAGAAGAAGAACGCAAAAAAATAACACGTGATATGTGGGAACATTTCGGCCGTATGGTTGCTGAAATACCCCATGCACGTAAGATGATAAATCGCATTAAAATCGAAGGAATGGAGCTTTTTGATCAAATTAAAAATGACGGAAAGGGTGGTTTACTTGCTTCCGGTCATGTCGGAAATTGGGAATTGATAGGTCCGCTTACGCTTTCTTTGGGTATTTTAATGCATCCGGTTTATCGGGCGGCTAATAATCCGTGGATTGAAAAGTTTGTTTTTTCCAGACGCAGAACTAAAGGCGTTTGTTTGATTCCAAAGGGGACATCCGGTGCAAAGTTGATGATTGAATTATTGCGCAAAGGTGAACATATCGGTATTCTTTGTGACCAAAAGTTACGTGAAGGGATAGACGTTCCTTTCTTTGGCTATCCTGCCAAAACAGCGCCGGCGGTGGCAACATTGGCTTTGAAGTTTAATGTGCCTATTTTGCCGTTTCGGGTCGTTCGTGAACAAGGGGCGCATTACACGGCACACTTTTATAAACCGTTGGATATACCAAATACAAACGATAAAACGGCCGATACTTATCAATTGATGTTATCCGTCAATCAAATGTTGGAAAGTTGGATACGTGAACGTCCGGAACAATGGTTGTGGATTCATCATCGTTGGGATAAATCGGAATACCCGCACTGAAAATAAAGCGCAAAAACATCTTGACTGAAAAACAAAAAGATGGTATTTTCACCTCACTGAATTTAAAAGCTCGAATGGCGGAATTGGTAGACGCGCTCGTTTCAGGTGCGAGTGTTGCAAGACATGGAGGTTCGAGTCCTCTTTCGGGCACCATAGACAGCAGAAAGAGAGGATTTTATGGGGAAAATATTCTATTTTAAAGGGGATCTTCCGGATAATATTTCTTTACCGAACACCATTGCCGTTGATACGGAAACAATGGGTTTGAATTTGCATCGTGACAGATTGTGTTTGGTTCAAATCGGGGATGGTAAAGGAAATGCTTATCTAACACAAATTGTGCGTGGTGTTAAACCGGTCAATTTGAAAAAAGTTTTATCCAATAAAAAGATTTTAAAAATCTTCCATTATGCGCGCTTTGATGTGGCAAAGATTAAACAAGATTTGGGCATCGTTTGTGCGCCGGTATATTGCACAAAGATTGCACATAAGTTGGTTCGTCCGTCCGCTTCTTCGCATGGATTAAAGGCTATTTGCAAAGAATTGTTGAATGTGGATTTGGAAAAAGAACAACAATTATCCGACTGGGGTGTTGATGAATTGTCAGAAGCACAAAAATGCTATGCTGCCAATGATGTTTTATATTTGCACCAATTAAAAGAAAAATTAGATGTTTTGTTGGAAAGAGAAGGTCGTACTTCAATAGCAAAAGCATGCTATGAATTTTTACCGACACGTGCCGAATTGGACTTGTTGGGTTTTGATAATCCGGATATTTTTGAACATTAATCAGAGGCTAATATGGAAAAAGAAGAAATTATTGCACAGGGTCGCCATGTCTTGGATATGGAAGCAGATGCGATAAAGAAAGTTTCGGAATATTTGGGCGACAGCTTTGTTGCTGCTGTTTTACAAATGTATAATACAAAAGGTCGCATTATCGTCACCGGAATGGGCAAAAGCGGTCATGTTGGCAAAAAGATTGCGGCAACTTTGGCATCTGTCGGAACGCCGGCGTTCTTTGTTCACCCGGCCGAAGCCAGCCATGGTGATTTGGGTATGTTTACAAGGGATGATACGATTTTGGCGTTGTCTTATTCCGGTGAATCAAAGGAATTGGCCGATGTTATTGCTTATTCAAGACGCTTTAATTTACCGTTGATTTCAATGGTCGGAAATGCGGAAAGTTCGCTTGCAAAAGCATCCGATATCGTGATTTGTTATCCGCCGTTTAAAGAAGCTTGTTCTTTCGGTATGGCGCCAACAACATCAACAACCGTCAGTTTGGCAATGGGTGATGCATTGGCTATGACTTTGTTGGAAATGAAAGGTTTTTCAAAAGAACAATATCGTCTTCGCCACCCTGGTGGAAAATTGGGCGCTTTGTTATTGAAAGTGCGCGATTTGATGGCTGTCGGTGACGCTTTGCCTTTGGTAAAAGACGACAGTTTGATGTCCGATACATTGGTGGAAATGACACAAAAGAAATTGGGTTGTGTTGGTGTCGTTGATAAAGACGGAAATTTAATCGGAATGGTAACCGATGGTGACTTGCGCCGTCATATTTGTTCCGATTTGTTGGTTCACAAGACCGTTGATGTTATGACAAAAAATCCGCATACAATTGAAGATGATAATATGTTGGCGGTAGAGGCTGTTCGTATTTTGAACGAAAGACAAATTACAAATATTTTTGTTATAAAAGATAACAAGCCGGTCGGTTTGTTGCACTTGCATCAATGTTTGGCTGCGGGAGTTGTTTAAAAGTTGAAGACACGTATTCAATCCTTACAAAAACATCATCGCTTTGTTTCTGTTATGCGTAAGCTGCTACCGATTTTAGCAGGGGGATTGGTGTTGTCTTTAATGATTTGGCCTCAGATAGTCAAAAGACGGGATTTTATTTCCGATGTTTTGAAAAGCTCTTCCGTTCCGTTAAACTCAAATGCCAAAATCGATATGAAAGAGGTTATGTTTTATTCCGAAGACGGTAAAGGACAACCTTTTACATTGACGGCTGATAAAATTTGGGAATTAGATACGGAAAAACGGATAATTCAGTTGGATGATCCAAAGGGTAAAATGACATTGAATTCCGGGGTGAATGTCTTTTCCGATTCTCCGGTTGCTTTGTTTTATCAAGAAAAAGGCCTTGTTTATTTTGAACAAGAAGTTCATTTGGATTCAGACAACGGATATCAAGCCAAAGCGTCAAACGTTAATGTAGATTATCAAAATCAAAAGGCTTGGTCGGAAAAGCCGATATATCTTCACGGTGAAAAAATTGATTTGGACGCAACCGGTTTTTATATGCGTCAAAATGGTAATGAAGTGGACTTTACCGGTCCGACAAAGACCATCTTGAAAGATGCTGAAAAAAAACAAAATATAGTCATTACTGCCGATGGGTTGATGAAGGCACGTCAAAAAACGCAAACGATTGCGACCGATAAAAACGTTGTGATTGTTTACGAGCAAAACAAAATTTATTGTGACAAGATGATTGCTCATTTTAAGACAGTTTCAAAAAACACTTATGATTTGGCATCTGTTCAGGTTCAAAAAAACGTGAAAATCATTACGCCAAATGAAACAATTACAGGCGATGAAGCTTTTTATGATATTGATAAGGAAAAGGTCTTTATTACCGGAAAGGTCAATGTTGTAAAAGAAGAAGGTAATGTAACCGGGGACAGAGCTGTTGTCGATATGAAAACCGGATTAAGCCGTTTGGAAACAGATAAAAAATCGGGAAAGCAACGTGTAAAAGGAACGCTTTATCCGACAAAAATAAAAAAATAAAGGGTGGAACAATGAAAGAAAAAGGATTGGTTGCAAAAAACATTGGAAAATCATACAAAACACGTACTGTTTTGCGTGATATATCTTTAAGCGTTAAACAAGGCGAAGCTGTTGGACTGTTGGGACCAAACGGCGCCGGAAAGACGACTTGTTTTTATTGCATCACCGGATTGATTCAACCCAACTTCGGCCAAATCTTTTTGGACGGAATTGATATTACACAAATGCCGATGTATCAACGGTCACGTTTGGGAATAGGGTATTTACCGCAGGAATCTTCCATTTTCCGCGGATTGAGTGTGGAAGATAATATAATGGCTATTTTGGAATTGACGGTTAAAGATCCGACTGAACGTCAAGCAAAGTTGGATTCATTGTTGGGCGAATTTTCCATTTCGCATTTACGTCAATCACCGTCAAAGGCTTTGTCCGGTGGTGAAAGACGGCGTTTGGAAATTGCACGTGCTTTGGCCAGCAACCCTTCATTTATTTTGTTGGACGAACCTTTGGCCGGTATTGACCCGATTGCCGTGGCTGAAATACGTAATTTAGTTGCTCATTTGAAAAATAGAGGGTTGGGTGTTTTGATTACTGACCACAACGTTCGCGAAACATTGGGCATTATTGATCGTGCTTACATTTTAAGTGATGGTGTTATGTTAAAAGAAGGTACACCGGACGAAATCGTCAAAGACGAACGTGTTCGAAAAATTTATTTGGGTGAAAGTTTTTCGATTTAATCCCCGTTTTGGTAATCATCAAGTTCTTTGTCTGCTTTCCAACGTTTCCATTTGTAGTTGGCGACTTTGTATGGTTTATAATAATCACTCTTAATTTTCTTTTTCTGATCTCTTTTGTTTTCTTTTTTTAACAGTTTGTTCAACTTTGACATCCTGAATTCTTTGCTTTTCTTTGGTGTGCTGGCTTTTGCAGTATCCATTTCTTTATAGACGAAATCCTTGTATGAATTGCCACCATAGACCAATTGATTCCAAACAGGATAAGAAATTCGGACTGTTGGTGCTATTTCCTGACGTTCTCTTCCATTATCAACGGAAGTGGCCAAAGCCGATTTTTGAGCTTCAATAAACGTTTCCAAATTATCGTGTTTTTCTTTCGGTAACAAAATCAAAAAGCCTTTAAACAATCGGCAAAAAGCCGGTTCCAATTTGTTTCTTGATTGAGCTTCGGCCAAATAATTGTCCATTTGGAAACGGAATGTAAGCAGATTGCGACATTCCGCATATTCTTTGCTGTCTTCGATACATCCTTCAATAGTAAAGTATTTTCTTTCTTCTTCCAAAATTTTTTCAAA
>JAGBRF010000156.1 GCA_017632555.1 Alphaproteobacteria bacterium
CTTTGGCAGATCGTTTTCGTCCGGCAACTTTGGATGAAGTTGTTGGGCAAGATCATTTGTTGGCCCCTGATGCACCGTTGGGACGTATGATGAATACAGGAAAGGTATCTTCTTTTATTTTATGGGGACCGCCGGGTTGCGGTAAGACTACGATTGCCAAATTATTTGCAAATGTGGCCGGACTTTATTATGAGCCGTTATCCGCCGTTTTTTCCGGTGTTGCCGATTTGCGCAAAATTTTTGAAGCAGCCAAAAATCGCAAACAAATGGGTAAAAAAACATTATTGTTTGTCGATGAAATTCATCGTTTTAATCGTTCGCAACAAGACAGCTTTTTGCCTTATGTGGAAGACGGTACCGTTATTTTGGTCGGTGCAACAACGGAAAACCCTTCGTTTGAATTGAACAGCGCTTTGTTATCGCGTTGTAAAGTTTTTGTGTTGAAGGCTTTGGAACGTGAAGGTTTGGAAAAAATACTTCAAAAAGCCGAAAAAGAATTGGGGCATAAATTGCCTTTGACCGATGAAGCAAAGGATTATTTATTGGGGTTGGCCGATGGTGACGGACGTTACTTTATCAATATGATAGAGGCGGTTGAACAATATGGCGCGGAAGAGCCGATGAATATTGAACAATTGTCAAAGGTTATTTCCCAAAGAATGCCACTTTATGATAAGGATCGGGAAGGGCATTATAATTTAATCAGTGCATTGCATAAATCTTTGCGGGGTTCTGATCCTGATGCCGGGCTTTATTGGTTGGCACGTATGTTGCAAGGTGGTGAAGATCCGAAATATGTTTTGCGCCGTTTAACGCGTTTTGCAACAGAAGATGTCGGTTTGGCGGATCCGAATGCTATCAATATTGCCATTTCTGCTTGGAATACTTACGAACGACTTGGGTCGCCGGAAGGTGATTTGGCAATCGCCGAATTGGTTGTTTATTTGGCAACAGCGCCCAAATCCGTTGGCGTTTATAAAGCTTGGTCAGCGGCACAGAAAACAGCAAAAGAAACGGGGTCGCTTTCTCCGCCAATGCATATTTTGAATGCACCGACAAAGTTGATGGGGCAGTTAGGATACGGCGAAGGTTATCAATATGATCCCGATACAGAAGACGGTTTTTCGGGACAAGAATATTTCCCCGATAAAATGCACCATTGCACTTTCTATCGTCCGCCGGAACGCGGGTTTGAACGGGAAATCAATAAACGTTTGGCGTATTGGAACAATTTAAGAAAGCAAAAAAAATGTCAGAAGTAAAATTGGCTCTGGTTGAAGAAAAAGATTCTGACGCACGTTTGGATCGGTGGTTCAAACGTTATTATCCGGCGCTTTCTCATGGTATGTTGGAAAAAATGTTACGCGAAAAAAATATACGTGTAAACGGTAAGCGTGCCAAGGCGGATTTGCGCTTGCAAGCAGGTGATGAAATCCGTGTTCCGCCTATGCCACAAAATGCCGAAAAAGTAACAAAAGAGCTTTCAAAATCAGATGTTGACTTTATTCAATCTTTGGTGATTTACAAAGATAAAGACGTTATTGTTTTAAACAAGCCGGCCGGTTTGGCGGTTCAAGGCGGAACAAAGACAATGCGCCATGTTGACGGCTTGTTGGACGGATTAAAGTTTGGCGGGGAACGTCCGCGTTTGGTTCATCGTTTGGATAAAGAAACAAGCGGTGTTTTGGTTTTGGCTCGCAACGTAAAAATGGCGGGGTATTTGGCAAAGGCCTTTGAAACAAAAGAAGCGCATAAAATTTATTGGGCTTTGGTCAGCGGTTGTCCCAAACAAATGCAGGGTGAAATCGAAGCGCCGTTATTGAAAAAATCCGGAAAGAACGGCGGTGAGCTGGTTCAAGTTGATGAAAACGGGCAATATGCAAAGTCGTTATATGAAGTAATGGACACAACAGGCGAATATTCTTTGCTTCGTTTGATGCCGTTGACGGGAAGGACCCATCAATTGCGAGTCCATTGTGCTTATTTGGGATGTCCTATTGTCGGTGATGAAAAATACGGCGGACATTTTGTGGACGGGTTGGAAAAAAAGATGTTTTTGCATGCAAAAGCTTTGCAAATTCCGCTTTTTAATCAAAAAAAATTAAAAATTGATGCTCCAACACCAGAATATATGAAAAAAAGCTTTGCATTTTTCCATTTTGATGATAAAAGAGAAAAAGAAAGTTTTGATTTTCTTTAAAACGAGAAAAAGGGGCGTTTGATGAAAAATACATTAATTACTATTGTGTTGGTGCTTTTAGCCGCTATTGTCGGTGCTATTTTGTATGTCTTTACATTTGATGTCAATTCATACAAAGGTACAGTTGAAAGATATTTGATGGAAAATACTGGCTATTCCGTTTCTGTGAACGGAAAGATGAGCCTGTCCAAGTCATTAAAGCCAACTTTGATTCTGCGTGATGTGGAAATTAAAAACGCCGCCGGTTTTTCGAAACCCGCTTTCTTTAAAGCCGAAAGAGCCGACATTTCCTTTGAACTAATCCCCTTTTTGAAACACGTTCTTAATGTTCAACATATCAATTTGACCAATGTCAATGTTTTCTTCCAAGTAAACGAAGCCGGACATGATAACTGGAGTCGGATTCCAAGAAATCAGCGAGTCGCTACAAATAAAAAAGATTTGAAGCGTCCGACACTTTCAAAAGCGGCAGCTGTAACGCCCGAATCGCAAGCTCAATTTGAAATGATTACATTGAATGACGTTAAAGTTCATTATGAGAACGAATTGGAAAAGGTAAGTAATCTGCTTGTATTTGACAAAGTGTCCATTGAACAATTAGTCAATATTCAAGGTGATGTCTTGTGTAACGGAGAAAAATTTGATTTTTCCGGTTCGGTTAAAAACTTGCTTTCCGTTGCCAGAAGTAAACGTGATTTCAATTTCAGCTTTGATGTAGTCGGTTTGGATGCTACTTCAAAAGTTTCCGGTGTATGCCGTGATTTGGAAAGATGTTATAACGATATTACATTGAACATCACTTCACGCGGAAAGGATTTGAAAAAAGTTTATGATTTCTTCTTCTCGACAAGAAAAGAAATTCCCGCATCTGCTTATGCTTTCCAATTTGCAGGACGTTTGTTCAGCGAACAATTGTTGTTGGATGGTTATTTGAATATGATCGATGAGGGCGTAAATTTGTCCTATAATATAGAGCAGGGTTTGGATGATGGTGTCGGAAAAGGTCGTATCAATTTGGATATAACAAAGCCGGATTATATTAAACAATTCAAGTTAAAGCCATTTACTTTGCAGGCAACATACAACTTTGAATTGGATAAATTTTTGAAGATTTCGAATTTTTCAGCTATGTTCGATGAAACGGATATAGACGGTTCTATTGATGTGGATTTGTCCGGTAAAAAGCCGTTAGTTTCCGGCGGATTACATTCCCATTATTTCAAATTCGGAAATGTTTTCGATGGTATGGCGGCCGGTTTAAGTTGGTTGGATATTGTTGATGCTAATTTGTCTTTGACGATAGATAACTTTGCGGCCAATAACGCATTTGCTCGTTATCCGTTGGTTGCTGCAAACGTTCAAATAAATGATAATTTCTTGGAAGCACGTTTGTTGGAAGGTTCTTCCGTTGCCGGCGGTTTGATTGTCGGTAAAATGAACATCAACGCCAGAGATATTCAAAATCCGAAATGGAGTTTTGAATTGGTCGGTGAAGATTTGAGGTTTAATCAAGTCAAGAGTTGGAAAAAACAATTGTTGAACGGAAGCTTCAACGTCAATTTGTTCTTGAGTGCAGAAGGAAATACACCGAAAAAGGTTGAAAGTTCATTGAATGGTAGTGCTTTGTTCACTGCAAACCAAGTTGAAATTTTGTCACCTATCGTTGCGGATTTGTTCGCAGAAAATGATACAAACGGTACGTACAGAGCTTCAAAGGATTTGTTTATCAAATGTTCCGTTGTGAATGCGGATATCAAAAACGGTATAATTTCATTGGATAAGAAAGCCGCTGTTGAAACCAGTCGTTTCAATATGTTGATTGACGGTGATATCAATTTGGCTGATGAAACAATCAATTTACGCTTTATTCCGCGTAAATCGGCTGTGAATTACGGACAAACGGTCGGTAATATCCGCGGTGTTGTTTTAAGCGGTAATTTGTTCGAACCAAAAGCCAGCGTTGAAACAAAATTCAATTCAATGTTCGACAATGAAGTAAAAGCAAAACCGGTTGATGTCAATTCCAAAAAAGCCGTGTTAGACGCTTATACAAACAAAAAGCCGGTTGAAGAAGTTTCTATTTGTCGTATTGCTGCGGCTGATATGAATTTCAAAACAATCGATGATTACTTTGGTCGTTTGCCTGTTGTAATTCAGGAAGAACCGGAAGAAGCACCGCAAGTCGTTGTTGAAGAAACAAAGGCAGAAAAGGTTGGACGTGAATTGTTGAATGCTTTGTCTGATGCGTTGAAAGACAAAGAAAAGAAACCGTCTCCTGCGGGCAGAAAATAACAGTATGAACGAAATTCATATATTGATTGAAGGACGTGTCCAACACGTTGGTTTCAGACGCTTTGTTTTGCGATGGGCCGAACAGTTGGGTGTATCCGGTTGGGTGCGTAATAATGCAACCGGTTCGGTGGAAGTGTTTGCCACCGGGGATCAAAGGGATATCATTGACTTCATAAATGCGTGCCGTAAAGGCCCTTTATTTGCAAGCGTGGTGAACGTTCAGTTTATGGATATAACACAGCAGGACAGGGCGTTGATGTCGCCCCAGTCTTTTAAGGTTTTATTCTGATAAAAAAATACCCACCAAATTCGTGGTGGGTATGATTTTTTTTAATTCTTTTTATTTTGTTTTAGCTTCTTTCTTTACTTCCTTTTTTTCCGCCGGTTTAGCATCTTTTTCGTTTGATGATTCAGATGCCCGTTTGGCTTGAAGCTTTAATTCTTCAATCAAATCCTGAATGGAATGATTTTGCAAATAAGAAGTATATTCGTTGCGATAATTTAATGTTATGCTGACCCCTTCAACGATGATGTCAATAATTCGATATTCACCGTCTTTTTCACGAACACGCCAAACAACTTGAATAGGTTTGGAATCTTGTGTAACCGTACTGTCTACGAACACTTGATTTTTACCTTGTGCCGGGCGTTCCGAGAAAAATTGCACTTCTTGTCCGTTATACATATTGAACCGTTCAGCCGTCATTTTGATGGCCATATCTTTGAATGCTTCAATAAAATCATCTCTTTCTTTTGGTGATGCGGTGCGCCAATATTGAGCCAAAACAGCTTTTGCAATTGCCTGCGTATCTACCGCGTTCAACATATAATCTTCGAAACGTTTTGTTTTTTCTTCTTTTGAAACATCTGCGGTTAAAACGTCTTTAATAACATTGTCAATTAACGTATTGACAAAGGTTGTTGCAGATTTTGCGTTTGCTGTTGCTGTATGAGCCAAGCAAATAAGTCCAAAAATCAAAGTCAGTATTTTTTTCATATTAAAACTCCTCTTCATCTTCAAAGTCAAAATCAATATTATAATTTTCGGTTTGCGCCTCGATATCATCAGCATTCAAGAATTTTGAACGATTTTGTTGATACATTGTCCGAAGTGCAACATAAGGATCGATCGAATTCTTTTCTATATTTTCCAACAATTCGCTTAAATCGTCAATAGCAACAACGCCTTTAACTACATAACGGAATATTATCACGTATCTTCTTTCCGGACGCGGAAATGCGTAATCAACAGGATCTAGGAAAAATCCGACCGTACGGCCAACTGTATCACGAATATCCGAAGGTCCCAAGAACGGTATGACAAAGTAAGGTGTCGGTTCTTTCCAACCCCACTTATAAAGCGTTTCACCAAAATCTTTTCGTGTGTCCTCAATTCCCAACATACTGGCCACATCAAAAAATCCCAATACCCCGATGGTTGTGTTTGTAAAGAAACGACCGAAAATTTGTGCGCTTTCTTCAAATTCACCCTGTAAAAGTGCATTGACAAAGTAATAAGGTTGGGTGATATTGCTTGATGCATTTGATATACATTCACGTGCCGATTGGGGAACAACAAAACGATAAGCTTTATCAAACGGGCGGTAAACATATCGATTTACTTTAAAGTTAAAATCGGAAACAACGCGGTTATATGGTTCTAACGGGTCGTGATTCGCTTCGTATTGTTTCAAAGCGACCGGGTCAGTCGGCGGTGTGGCGCAAGCTGATAATAACAAGCACCCTAAAAAACAGAAAAGTAAATAATACAGTTTTTTACCGATAGTCATAAAATTCCTTTTTATACTTTTTTTAGAGTAGACCTTTTTTTATTTTTATCAAGTATTTTTTAATTCGGCTTTTTCCAATTCGGCTTCGATAGTCGGTAAAACATCTTCAACTTTATCAACCGGGGTGACTAATCTTAAATCTCTTGGCTTCATAAAGCCATTGTCTATCATAAATTGTATGGTATCTTTTAATGGTTTGAAAAAGCCGTTGATACTCAACAAAATAATCGGTTTGTCAAACAAGCCAAGCTGTCTTAAAACGGTCAATTCCACCAATTCATCGATTGTTCCGATACCGCCGGGAAGCACACAAAAAGCTTCCGCCGCCGATGTCATGGCAAACTTACGTTCATACAGTTTTTGAAAAACGCGAATTTCATCCATAGCATCTTCCATCAAATCCGGACGTTCTCTGTCAAACAAATTTGAAATGGTCATACCGATTACTTCCCCGCCGTGTTTTTTGCAAGAAGATGACACCGCACCCATTAAACCGGTTCCGCCGTCCCCGAAAATCAATCTGACACCATTTTCGGCAATTAAACGCCCCAATTCTGATGCCGCTTTTTCGAAAGCAGGGTCTTTTCCGGTTTTGCTTCCACAAAACACACATATATTTTTTAACTTCATTTTTTTTCCTTTTTTATCGTTTTGTTAAAAGTTTGTTCACTTTTTACGTTTATATTTCATCTTATGTAGTTTTAAGATAGCACAAAGAAATGGAAAAAACAACGATGAAAAAAAGAACTTTTTTATTATTTTTTATGTGTCTGTTTTCGGTGGCTTCTGTATTTGCTGAAAGCCCGGATTTGCCTTTGTTCGAAGAAGAAGATAGCACTCCGGCTGAAGCTCCGGCTCCGGCACCTTGTCCGCTTTGTGATAAACGGGGAAAATTGCCCAATATCGGTAATGATGCCAAATCGGTCGATTCGATTTATTTAGCTCCGCCTCCATTTCCTGCTGTCAATGTGACGATGACTTCCGATCAACCTTTGCCGTCCCGTCCTTTCGAAGGCGTGAATATGTCTTATGAAGGGCGTTATTCAGCTGATGTCGAACATCCGAATCGGGTATCCGCACCGGTTGATTTTGCCGCAACACAATCCGCCAAGAAAACAGTCAATGTCCAAATAAAAGAAGCAAAGGCAGAAGATGATAAGGCAAAGGATGAAAAAGAAGTAGAAGAGAAAAAAGAAGATAAAGAAAGCAAAAAAGAAACCGCAAAAACACCGGATAAAAAAGAAGATAAGGAATAAGCAAAGAAGGTAAATCCCGTTTTCCCGATGACGCCGATTCGTTCCGATGTTCCAACCGCACCAAAGAAGACTGTTTCCAGTGTTGCCAGTTTTGATATAGCAACCATGCAATTGGGAATGACTCCGGATGATGTTATCGACAGCGCAACGGAAAATGGTTTTGAAATTACCAATGTTGCGTATGGTATCCCGTCATTTATGGTAACAAATTTTGAAAGAGAATGTCGTAGTAGTGGTCTTTATCAAACACGTTTGATACACGAATGTGTACGTGAACGCGCCAGAGAAGAAGATGTTTACTACATTTCACAATTGGTTTTCAAAAAGGCCGAAACAAAAGAACAAATCGTTGTTTTATTTTCTTCCACTTTGACTGATAACAAAGCCTTTAAGATTGACTACACCGGATATGGTGATAATTCTTTGGGCACATCTTACAAAGATATGTTGAAGAAAACGAATCGCCGTGACGTGTTCTGGAAATACGTATATGACAAATACGGTCGTTCAAACGGAAACGGCAATGCGCTTGTTTGGGGTAATCCGAACGGCGTGTTTATGCGTGCTTTCTTGCAAGGAACGGCAATGGACGGACGCATCATTTTGGAAGATGCTTCCCAAAAAGGTGTTGACTATCGTCAAGCAGAAAATTGGAATAAAGAACAAGAAATAATCAATCCGTTCAGTTTCTAAAATTTTATTCGTTGACTTTTTGACGATCAAAGAATTTGAATAATTTTTTGAAACCGATTTTCTTTGGTTTTTCTATAACCGGTTCTTCTTCGAAATCTTTAATCATTCTGTTCTTTAACGGTGCCGGCAAATCGCATTGGCATAACGCATCATATTCATTTTTCGGATAATGATATGCGCACGCATTCAAAAAATCAACGGCATCGGGGGATAAAAGGTATAACGTATTCAAATCATTTAATCGTAAAGCCTTTTGAAATAACATTTCATCGCCACCAATTGTAGGGGCTTGAACGTTTGGATGAAACGCCGAAACTTCGGAATAAAATTTCCAAAAACCGGCGGAAATTTCATTCATATTGTGTTCTTCCAAAAATTCATTAGCCGATATATGTGAATTATAAGCTAATTGAAGCGGTGTTCCGGCACCCCGTGCATAAATATTCAATGTTCGTTCAATATCTTGCGCACTGAAATATTCTTTCAAATCCAATTCACCCAAAGCTTCCGCATTGATGTGTTCGATTAAAACGTGCAAAGCCGTTTTGTCGTGCGTCAACATAACCGGTTGAAGCTGTTGAAAAGACTGATTAAGCGGAGCTATGTAATGTCGTGTTATTATAACATTCAATGGTCGCGACATTTTAACGCCGGCTTTTCCCAGCATTTGAAATCCTTTAATATAGGAATTTTCGGCGGCTTTGAATAACAATCCCAACGCTTCATAAGACACATAATCAAACAAAGGATCCTTCAAAACAGCATCCAATTTATCTTCATCTCTTTTGTCGATGGCTGAACAACCCTTGATATAAATAATATCTTTCGGGTTTATAAGGTCAGAAATCTTATAAATCATACAGTAATCCTAAACAAATTGTTTTTTGAAGTAATCGGCAAGTTCGCTGACGGCGATTCGTTCTTGTTTCATTGTGTCACGGTCACGAATAGTTACCGTTGCCGGACTTTGTTCGATACTTTCAAAGTCAACGGTCACGCAATACGGTGTTCCGATTTCATCATGACGGCGATAAGCTTTACCGACATTTCCGCTGTCTTCCAACATAACGCGACCAATACCGGTTTTCAACAGTTCATCTTTGATTTGATGAGCCAAACTGACAATTTGTTCGTTGTT
This sequence comes from Alphaproteobacteria bacterium, assembly GCA_017632555.1. The sequence goes on from JAGBRF010000156.1 coordinate 9,370, forward strand.
ACGTTTTAACGGAATAACAGCCACTTTGACCGGGGACAAGTGTTTTTTCAATTTCAAAACAATACGCGTGTCACCGCTTGGCAAAGTTTCTTCTGTATAAGCTTCCGTAATAATTGCCAATAAACCTCTGTCCACACCGGCAGACGGTTCGATAACAAAAGGAACAAACCATTTCTTTTCTTCATCATCAAACAAAGCCAATTTTGCAGTTGAATCTTTGTTTTCGTGAACATGAGCAGACAGGTTCAATTCGTTTTGTTGTTTTGTGTGATTACCCAAATCATAGTCCGTACGATTCGCAATACCTTCCAATTCTTCAACACCATGAGGGAATAAGTATTCCAAATCATAAGTTGCTTTTGAATAATGGGCCAAATCTTCTTTTGCAATAGCGTGAACGTGGATATTTTCGCGTTTTAATCCTTGTTTAACCCACCAATTGATGCGTTCATCTTTCCAATATTCTTGCCATTTTTCATCTTCGCCCGGCTTGACAAAAAATTCCAATTCCATTTGTTCAAATTCACGAACACGGAAAATAAAGTTACGTGGCGTGATTTCGTTACGGAAAGATTTTCCGATTTGTGCAATACCAAAGGGGACTTTGCGGGAAGTCGAATCAACGACATTTTTGAATTGCGTAAAGATTGCTTGCGCCGTTTCCGGACGTAAATAAGCAATGTTTGAACCATCATCGACCGGTCCGACATTTGTTTTGAACATCAAATTAAACGGACGCGGTTCGGTTAAATCCGTGCTGCCACAATTGATACATTTACCGTCTTTGATATGGTCGGCACGCATACGTGTTTTGCATTTACGGCAATCGCACAAAGGATCGGAGAAAGTTGCTTCATGCCCGCTGTGTTGCAACACTTGACGCAAAGTCAATATGGACGCATCCAAACCTTCCACATCATCGCGTTCATAAATCATGGCACGCCACCATGCGTTTTTCAAATTGTTTTTTAATTCAACACCCAAGGGACCGTAATCATAAACACCCTGCAAACCACCGTAAATATCGGCACTTTGAAAAATAAATCCACGGCGTTTACATAAACTGACCAATTGTTCCATACTTGTTGCTGGCATTTTTATCTCCTAAATTAAATAAAGTGTTTTTTTATAGCCAGTCATTATATCATTTTATCTTTGAAAGTCAAGCACAATGCAAATCGGGAAAGTGAAAAAAATTAAAATAATACTGGACAGGTTTTTGCTTGTCTGCTAGACTTACACAAAGTGGAAGGAAAAAGAGGATAATTCATGAAAAAAATATTTTTATTCGCTTTGTTGTTTTCAACAGTAAGTTCGTTAAGTCTTGCTGATTATGCCAAGGGTTTAGACGCTTTCCAACATGGTGATTATATGACCACGGAAGCGGAATTAAGGGGGTGTCTGGCGGAAAAGGATCCACGATGCCAATACTTGACGGCATTTATGTATTATCACGGCTTGACCGGAATCCAAAGCTATGATAAGGCTTTTGCTCTTTTCAGCGAAGCCACAGAGCAGGGCAATACCGATTCGCGTACATTTTTGGGATATATGTATGACGAAGGAAAAGGCGTGAAAAAGGATAAGAAAAAAGCGTTTGAATTATACCAAATTTCATCAGAAGAAGGCGATGTAACGGCCACTATGAATTTGGGCGTTTTATATTATCGCGGTGAAGGTGTTCCGCAAAATTATGATAAAGCATTTGAATTGATGAGTTCGATTGAAGAAGCAAAACATCCGGTTCTTCAATTTTATTTGGGAAATTTGTATTTCTACGGATACGGTACATCAAAAAATATGTCAAGAGCTGTTCAATGTTATAAACGTTCAGCACAGTTGGCTTCAATAGAAGCACACTATGTTTTGGGACATTTATACCAGAACGGTATCGGTGTTGACACGGATTTGCAAAAAGCAAGAGAATATTATGAATATGCTGCCGTGCGTGGTTTTGCTTTGGCACAGTATAATTTAGCAACAATGTATGCAGATGGTCAGTTGGGCGAAGTCAACAAGCCTTTGGCTTATGCTTGGTTGGAAGAAGCGGCCAACAATGATTTGGAAAAGGCAAAAGAAGCGTTGGCGCTGTTGTCCGAAACTATGTCTGCGACCGAAATTTCTGATGCTAAAAAAGAAGGTGTTTCACTCAGTAAACGTGTAGCAAACAAAGATGCTGCTTCTCCGGTTGAATTGGAAGCAGGATACACGATTACAGGAAGAACAACGGTAAAAGCTAAACAACAGGAAGAACAAGCATCCGGCGGTGGTTTTGGTGCTCGTCCTGTTCGTTCATCAAGAATGATTCGGAGAAGATAAGATGTTTATTAAAAGATTACTTACCTTTAATATCTTTGACGTAGCGGGAATTATTTTGGGACTTTGTTTGGTTCATTCCCTTAAAGATATGGATTTGTTTGATATGGTTATGTCACCGGAAATGTACATATTGGTTTTCTTGTCAATGTTCTGGTTCCATTCATACATTTGGGTTTTTGCATATCGTGCCGAGAATGCATATATGAAGCGTATGATTATTTCAATCTTCCGTGATTTTTTCAGAATTTCATTGGCCAGCGTTTCCGTAATCGGAATTTACTTTTTCATTCGACTGGCTGCCTAACGGCAACTTGAATCGTTACAAGATTTGGCAGATATTATATCTATGATATCTGCTTTTTCTTTTAATGAAATACCGGTGCGCTTTTTTTCTAAATCGTCCATGGGTTTTAATGTCGCTTTGACTTTATAATAACGACCGGCTTTTAATTTAATGGTGTAATCGGTTTGTTTTGCCTTCATTATATGCGGTTCGTCTACGAATAAAACTTTATCGTTTGTTTTATCGGAAATGTGAATAACATATTCTTGGCTGTAAGTTTCCGGAACCTTTTGTGCCGGGACCGGTAATGTGTATCCTGTATATTGAGCTACCGGTTCTTCCATTGACGGATTGGCAACAGCTTTTATATCTTCTTGTATCCACGCATCGGTTGTGGCATCTCTGTAAAAGTTTCTTTGAAAGAAAAGACCGCTTTTATCCAAAGACGGGCTGTCTGTTGCCGAAAGGACAATGTGATCAACATGCGGGCAAATCGTTTGCGCATAACTTTTGGCGACAGTGAACAAGTTTTTAATGGTTGAATCATCTTCGAACAAAGATTTGTTTTGTGTTTGAAGCAATATTTCAAACGGATAGCAGGCTTCGAAATGCGAATAAACATTGTTTTTCAAGTGAGCTTGCATTTTCCCGACATATTGAATTTTCAAATTATCGTCTTTGTCGATAAAGTAAAACAAATTTTGTGTGCCGTTTCGTTCGGCCGAACGTTTGATTGCATAGCTGTTTAACGGCAGAGAACCAATAAAAAATCCGTTCAAAAAATAACCGTTTAAGTTTTGAATCAAATTGTTATTGTCATCGGTAATGTTGACGGAAGCAAAACCTTTTTCCAAACACTGGACGCCTTCCAAATCGGCTTGTTGAATGATTTGGATGTTTTTATACATTGCAGGTGGTGTCGTGGACAGGAAATGTAAGAAACATTTTTTATCCGGCGTATAAATCAAATATTCGTTTAAGGGAAATCCTTTTTCATAAATCGTTTTTTCATTTGTCGGCAAAGCAAAAACATCGACCGCATTTGCTTTAACGGTTGATATCAAGCAAGACAAAATTGACAGAAAAAGAATTTTTTTCATTTATATTTCCTCATCAGAAACGCCGAATAAAGCGCTTTTCAGAATATATCCCTTTGTGTCATTATATTTGACATAGCAAAACGAATCGTTGATTTTGCATTCGATAATTTTTACAATGACTTCGCCGTCAAAATAAGCCAACACCTTTGATTTTTGATCGTTTTTTTTGTATAACGATGTTTTTTGATCTTTGGGTGTCATGGCTGTTTTTTTGCCGGACAACATTCTTTTGTGAACCCAACCTTGATTATTATCGGCATCTTCTATTTTATACCAATGTTCAAAGCTGTCGATGACTTTAACGGGCAAATCCTTTCTTTCATAAACCCATTCAATCGGAAAACGTTCACCGGGACCGGCGCGCATATAAACAGTATCACTGCGCAAAGAATCAAATCGGGGAATAGACGGTCCCGAACTTTGCGCCATTGAATAAGATGCGCTGAACATCAATAAAACAAAAGCAAGAAAATATCGCATTTAGTTATTGCCTTCCGGTGCGGTTTCTTCAAAATTGTTTTCAATCTTTTCAAATTCTTCCAAAATTGCCGGCGGAGCAACGACTTCATCGGCCGGTGAAACTTCGTCCGGAATGTCCGCTTCCGCTTGTTCCGATACATCGGGATAAGGAACCGGACGTATAGCATTCGGCACGTCTATTGCCGGTGGCGGAACGGTTTGTTTTTTCGGCGCAAAAGTGCTTTGAGATTCCGAAACTGTGCGTCCTTTTTGCAACGGGTCAGTCCATTGAACGCGCAAAGCCATTGAAAACACCATCATAGCGATCGGGTCGCCTTGTTTAATAATAACGGATTCGGAAGAAGCGTTGTAAACACAAACCCTTATTTCCTTTCTGTCGGAAGCATCGATTGTCGCCGGTGCGTTTAATACAATAATGCCGTTTTCGGTGGATTCTTTCAAGGAACGAATTTGCGCTTCCATACCAATCGGCAAAGCAATGGCAAAACCGGTTGAAAAAGTGTCATAACTTTTGGGTGCGATTTTGATTGACTTCATTTCGTTTGAACGCAAAATCATACACGTTCCGATTCCGTCAGTATAAGACGGCATAGGAACTTTTTGAGAATCTGTAACACGAATAATAGGAACTTGCGGTAACATTTTTATCTCCCTTCTTTTTATGCAATCGGCGTTTTTTCGCCCCACAAAGATTCAATTTCGTAAAATGATCTGGTTTCGGGTTGGAATATGTGAACAATAGCATCACCCAAATCCAAAACGACCCATTCGCCGGAACTTTGCTTTCCGTCCATTTTCGGATGATATCCGGCTTCTTTCAATTTTTCATATAACGTGTTGGCCAAAGATAAAACATGTCTTGATGATGTGCCGGAAGCAATAATCAAATAGTCGGTTAAAGATGTTTTTCCGGTCAAGTTGATGGACAAAATGTTAAAAGCTTTTCCATCATCCAAAATTTTGGCAATCAAAGCCGGTAATTTGGGTTTTTCGGCCGGTTTCTTTTTTACGACTGTTTTTTTTGTGCTTTCTTTTTTCATGGATTATCCTTGTCTTCAAAACTTTCTTCTTTTGTCGGAACAAACTTTGCGGCAGCGCGCAACAAATCCGTCAGCCCTTTGCCGGCAATTGCCGAAATGAAATAGGGCTTTACTTTCAATTTTTTATAAAATTCTTTTTCGATATCTTTTAATGTATCATCATCTATACAATCGCATTTGTTGATGGCGATAATTTCCTGCTTTTTGGACAAAGTGTGTGCGTATTTATCCAACTCTGCACGAATAGTTCTGTATGTTTCCAACGGATTTGGTTCGGTGCCGTCAATCAAATGAATTAAAACTGAGCAACGTTCCACGTGCTTTAAAAATTTAGTTCCCAAACCAACGCCTTCGGAAGCGCCTTCAATCAAACCGGGAATATCGGCCATTAAAATTTCGCGCCCATCCACCATGGCAACACCCAAATGCGGATGCAATGTTGTGAACGGATAGTTGGCAATTTTGGGACGAGCTTTTGTCACGGCCGTCAGCAAAGTTGATTTGCCGGCGTTTGGCATACCGACCAATCCGATGTCGGCAATCAGTTTCAACTTTAACCAAACGGCTAATTCTTCGCCCGGTTCACCGGGGTCGGCTCTGCGTGGTGCTTGATTGGTGGAACTTTTATAGGAGTCGTTTCCTCTTCCGCCCATACCGCCTTTTGCAACAACAAAACTTTGACCTTCTTTTGTCAAATCAACAATAACGTTTTCGCCCGTTTCATCGGTAATTTCCGTTCCGATTGGAACTTTAACGATTAAATCTTCGCCACCGGCACCGGAACAATTACGTCCCGCACCCGGTTGACCATTTTGTGCTTTGAAATGTTGCTGATAACGAAAATCAATCAATGTATTCAAATTTGGCATAGCAACAAAAACGACATCACCGCCTTTGCCCCCATTACCGCCGTCAGGACCGCCAAATTCCAAAAACTTTTCATGCCGAAAAGAGCAGGCGCCATTACCACCATCGCCGGCTTTGATATAAATTTTAGCTTGATCCAAAAACTTCATAAATAACCTTCTGACCTTTCTTGCTTTAAAGTAACGCAAGAAGATAAAAAAGGCAAGCATTTTTTATTATTTCTTAACCTTTTACGGAATATAGTATTACCATAATGGAAAATTATAAGGGAATTGCTATGAATAAAAAATCAAACTTGGGCCGAATGATGATGGAAATGCTGGGCGTTTTGGCGCTAATCGGCTTATTGACTTTGGGATTTATCTTTTATCAAAAAGCGTTATTGGCCGACCGCGTCAATCGATTGCTTGGTGATGCACGTTTGGCGGGTTTGGTCGTGTTGGACGGTGTCTATAAAAAATTGACAGTGAACGAAGAATTATCGTTAAAGGGGCAATTTGAACAGCAAACACCATACAATTTTTCCGCATA
>JAGBRF010000157.1 GCA_017632555.1 Alphaproteobacteria bacterium
GAGCCTTTTTACAAATATAAAAGTTTAAATCCTACGCCTAAACTCCAGTCTTTGCTATGCCAGTTTCCGCTCGCGTGCGTACTGCCGTTAATATAAAAAGCCGTTCCCTCGTTGACTAAAGTCCCCCATTCCAACTCCGGGATAAATTCCATTTTCCCGTCGTTGTAATAATCTTGATAATAATACCAGTTTGTTTGCACCCACCATTTGTCAGGTGATAAATAACTGATGTTAAGGCGGAAACGTCCGTAGTTAATATATTCGCGCGCACCATCTTTCAAAACAGAAGTATATTGCTTATATCCGCCGGCTATATAAACGCCGCTATCCAGGCGCCATACAGCAAACACAGATGGGCTGGCTTGCAAAGCACCGCTTCCCAACCGCTTATCGGTGGCCGTCGGAACAAAAAATTCCAACTTTGCCCCGTAACTCAAACGGTTTTGACTTTCAGGGCGCATCCACGTTACATTAAAAAGCGCATCCCCCAAACCGCTGACTGATTTTTCGGGTGATTCATAACGTGAAAGCGGCACTTCCACCCCCCAATTGAGATTTGCATCAATAACACGATAGGTTTTAAATGTAAGCGAAGAAGTAGAAATTCCCCCGCTATCATCCGTAACCGTTAAAGCAGGGTTTGCCTCTATAGTAGTAATATTTTCCGTCGGTAATACACCATAACGGCACGAACGCTGAATTTGCCCCCAGCCCGGCAATGTTAACAGTAAACAACAAAATAAAAGGCCGTAGCGCATGATATTCTCCTTGTTAATAAATTATTTATATTGTAATAAGAAAAAGATTTACTTTATCATCTAAAAAATAATTAGTTTTATTCCCGACCAATTTGCTGGCGAAGTTGCTTAATGGATTGCTGCAAGTCGTTTTCTTCTTCCAAACTGAGCGGAGAGTTGGCTCCTTGCATAATGTGCAGCGAAAGCGCCCGTTCGTACCAGGTAAGGGCCCGTTGCATATCCGAAGCGGTGCCGTGGCCGTTTTCCAGCATTTGCGCAGCTTGACGCAAAATGCGGCAGTCTTCGCCTTTTTGGGCCTGAAACAGCGTCCATTTAAAGATGAGCGGATAAAATTTTTCTTCCGCCGAAGGATAGGAGGAAATCAGCCGGTAAACCGTTTCCAAATCCCCGGCTTGGGCTTGTTTTTCCCAGGCGTGGTATTTGGCCTCCCGGCGGGATGAAAAATCTAACAGTTTCATAAATTTTTCTGCAGCATTAAATAGCGAAAACCCCATAACGTCCTCCCTTAACGCCTGTATTTTTACCGCTTACTTTACTATAGCATTTTTTCAAAAAATAACAAGCCTAAAAATTTTGTTCGTTCCATAATCCAAACTTTGGTAAATTTTTACCCCCAATGATAAGGATATTTTTTACCGTACAATTTGCTATAATAATAATGTACTTCTAGGTTCAAGTATAAAATTAAAAATAGGAGAAGGTTGGACTCCGGCTCGGTACTCCTTGGGATAAAGAGTGCTTGGTCAGCAGTTTTCAGCCTAAGTGTAAAACAAAATGGTACTTTCCATTAAAGACAGAAAAGACATCATCAGCAAATTCCAAAACAGCGCCAACGACACCGGCTCTGCCGCCGTGCAAATTGCGCTTATTACGGAACGCATCCAATACATTTCTAACCACCTCAAAGCCAACCCGAAAGATTTTGCGGGCGAAAGAGGGTTAAATAAGTTAGTCGGCCAACGCAAACGCTTGCTGGCTTACTTGAAACGCTCTGACTTTGAAAAATATCAGGTCATTACCAAAGAACTTAAACTCAGAAAATAGGATTTGTAAATGGAAAATTTCAACCACAAATTTGATATCCAAGAAGTGGAAGTCAATGTCGGCGGGCAAACCATTAAACTGCAAACCGGTTTAATCGCTAAGCAATCCGACGGCGCTGTAATGGCTACCGTGGGCGAAACCATGGTACTTTCTACCGCCGTTTCCACCAAAGAGCAAAAA
>JAGBRF010000158.1 GCA_017632555.1 Alphaproteobacteria bacterium
AATCCACTTTTCATCCGCTTCATCGGAAGAAGCAATAGCGCCTTGCGGGCATTCGGAAATGCAAATTCCGCAATCAATGCATGTATCCGGATCAACAACGACTTGTGTGTCACCTTCGTGGAAAGCACTGACCGGGCAAACTTCTACACAACTTTTGCATAAAACGCAAGAATCATTTACAACTGATGCCATTTCATATACTCCTTTTAAAAGTTAAAAACATATCACTCATAGACTAAAAAAAAGAAAATTTCAAGTCTTTTTTTATTGTGCTTGCTTTTTTCTTTATTCTGTATCATATAATACACATAAATGTATTAAAATGGAGTTAAAAAATGCCAAAAACAGAAAATTATGAGTTTCAAGCCGAAGTCGGTAAAGTTTTGGATATCGTTGTCAATGCGCTTTATTCACACAGCGAAATTTTCTTGCGTGAATTGATTTCCAACGCTTCCGACGCGGCCGATAAGTTGCGTTACAGTGCTTTGACCCATGCGGATTTGATGAAAGACCACGGACCGTTTGAAATTATCTTAAAGCCCGATAAATCCGAAAAAACATTGGCCGTTATCGATAACGGTATCGGTATGAATAAAGAAGAATTGATTCAAAATTTGGGAACAATTGCAAAATCCGGTTCTGCCGAATTTGCGGCACATTTGACGGGTGATTCCAAAAAGGATATGAGCCTGATCGGTCAATTCGGAGTCGGTTTTTATTCGGCATTTATGGTTGCTTCAAAAGTGGAAGTCTTCACACGCAAAGCCGGTGACACAATGGGTTGGCATTGGGTGTGTGAAGGTGCAGGCAGTTTTTCGATTGAAGAAGACGAAGACGCCCCATCAGGAACAAAAATTTTATTACATTTGAAAAAGCAATTTGAAGAATATTTGGACCCGATGCGTTTGCGCTTTATTGTTAAACAGTATTCTGACCACGTTTCGATTCCTATTATTTTGGAAAACGGCAAGGACCGTGAAACATTAAATTCCGCATCTGCTTTGTGGACACGTCCGAAAACACAAATAACCGAAGAACAATATCGTGATTTTTATCGTGCTTTAACACATCATTTTGATGATCCGTGGTTGACATTGCATTATAATGCGGAAGGTATTATTGAATACAAAGCTTTGCTTTTCATTCCGTCAAAGGCGCCGTTCGATTTATTCCAACCGGACAAAAAACGGGGATTGAATTTATACGTCAATCGCGTATTTATTTCCGATGAAGTGGAAGAATTATTGCCTCATTATTTGCGCTTTGTGAAGGGTATTATCGATACAAACGAATTACCGCTTAATGTCAGCCGTGAAATGTTGCAACATACACCTGTTTTGGCAAAGATTCGTAAAGGTATCGTTACACGTTTGTTGGAAAATATGAAAAAGAAAATGGACGATGCCGATTCTTATAATGCTTTTTGGAAAGAATTCGGTATTGTTTTCAAAGAAGGGTTGTATGAAGATACCGAGAATGTAAAGAAAATTGCGCCATTATGTCGTTTTTATTCCAGTAAAGTGGAAGGTTTAACGACTTTGGATGAATACATCGGTCGTATGGTCAAAGGGCAAAAGAATATATACTATATAACGGGTGATGATTTGGCTGTTTTGCGCAACAATCCGTCTTTGGAAGGATTTGCCGCCAAGGGTATAGAAGTTTTGTTGTTGACTGATCCAATAGATGAATTTTGGCCGCAAGTATTCAACGAATGGGACGGCAAACGGATTTTGTCGGTTACGCAACCGGATAAAGATTTTGCGGAAATAGAATCTTTGGAAAAAAATAATGATGAAATGCTAACAGATGGTTTGCAAACATTGTTGATTTCGAAAGTCAAAGAAATTTTGAAAGATCAAATCGGTGATGTTCAAATGACAAATCGTTTGAATAAATCGCCGGTCGCATTAAAGGCGGCAGATGGTCAAATCAGCATTCATTTGGAACGTTTGATGAAACAACACGGCCAGCAACAAACATTTGCTTCCACACGTATTTTGGAATTGAATCCGCGACATGCTTTGATTAAAAAGTTGGGGCAGGCGGTGTTTGATAAAGCGCCGGATGAAAAAATCGCCGATGCCGTATGGATTTTGTATGATGAAGCCCGTGCTATTGAAGGCGAACCGTTGCAAGATCCGGCCGGATTTATGGAAAAAGTGAATGCCTTTATGGAAAAAGGGTTCTAAAAATTACAAAAAGCACTCGTTGATGAAAAAACGGGTGCTTTTTTTTGACTCTTTTTTATTTTTGTAGTATAATAAAAGGAGTTGTTGGGTAAAAAGATTCGGAGGTATAAAATGGGAAAAAGGAAATTAGCAGCAGTGGCAGCCGCGGTGGCTTTAAGTGGTGCCCCGATGGTCGAAGGTGGGGATATGCCCGAAACGGACGGCCACGAAATCAAAATGGAACAAGTTTCCGAAACAAAAACAATGACTTCCAAAGATTATGAGAATTTAAGACAAGAGTTGCTTAAAAAAGGTGCGACTGAAGGGGAAATTGAAAGCGCCTTAATGGATGCGGCTTTCGTACAAATTGCTCAAAACGGGGTTGCTCAATCAAATGCGGAAGATGTTTATAAACAAGAAATGGCTCGGACGGATAATCCCAATGTTCAAAGGGATGAACGAAACGGTTTTGAACGCGGTGTTGATGCAACGGTAAATGCCGTCAATGATGGTGTCAGAACAGCAACCGATGTGGTTTTATACCCGGGCAGATTTGTTTTATACTTGGGTGATGAAGCTATGCGTTATTTGGCAAAAGGTATCAATGAAGTCGGAAGGGCAACAGGAACAGAAAACATAACAAATATTGCCGTTGACGGTATTCTTTTGGGAAAAGACACAGTATTCGGCTTGGGTAATGGTGCTTTGAATATGGCAGGTGGTGCCGTCAATACGCCCTTTTTGCTTGTCGGTAATTTAGCCAAGGATGCTGCCGAAATGACACGTGATCCTGTCGGCGGATTAAGGGATTTGACCGGTCAGGTTGTCGCTGTTCCGTTGAATATAGCGGATAAAGCGGTAATTGAAGGATTGATGTCACCAATGATGGCTCATGCTATTGTTTTTACTGCACAAGATGGTGTGCGAAAAGTTCTTTTCGGAACGGCAGAATCATTTGCTGATATTGTCGGAAAGATAGATAAAGACGCAGCCAAGAAAATGCAAGAATACATTGAGGCAGGAAACGGTGCACTGGCCATAAAAAATGCGGCTGAATTTTTGGCCGGTATGATAACAACTATGTCCGGTGTGGCCGTTGTGGGTACCGTTGTAGATGGTACTAACATTGTAAGAGGTTATATGTCGGCGAAGAATGGGGAAGAAGTTTTAACACCGGAAGAAAAAGCTTTTGTTGAAAAAAGGGCCGAAAAAGCCAAAGAAAAGGTGGAAACAGCTTTGAAAGCAGAACCGCCTGTAAAAGAAGACACACCCGTTAAGCCGGAAGAAATAATAAAAGAACCATCCAGAGGTGTGTTGGGTTTCTTGTCTACTATTGGCAGAGGGGTTACAGAGACTGACCAAGAAATGAGAGAAGAAAGGTTAAACAGCCCGGCGCAAATGCCGACAATAACAAGGCCAACTGAAGAAAAGAAAGACAAAGAAACGCCGGAAGAAAAGGAAATGTCACGCCGTATTGTCGGTAAAGAACTGGGCGCAACGGCCTATCATTTATCAAAAACGAAAGGTCATTAAGCTAAACCTTAAACAAAAAACGCACTCATTTATAAAAATGGGTGCGTTTTGTTTTGCAGGTTTAACTTTTAACGAAGGGCATAACAATCACCGTTTAAGGCTCTGTTATTTGCCGGACAGCAAACGTATTTGTCGCCTTCGCCCAAGTTTTTGGTTGCAACCGTTCCGGCCGGGCAACATTCATAATCATTCCATTTTTTACCGACCCATCTGGCTTCAACGGAATTATCCGGACAGCAAATGGAATCGCCACGTGCCAAAATCAATGTTGCTTTCATACCTTTACCACAGCATTGGAATTCATTTGAATCCCAAGCCAAAGAATTAGCATTTTCAGGGCAATATGCTTGACCTTTGTTGCCAAGGGCGGTCATCAAAACTTTACCGTCTTTGTGAATGTCGCCTTTTATCAAGCAAGTGCCGTCTTTTGCAATTTGACCCGGTAAGCAACAAACGTATTTATCGCCTTCACCTTCGTTTTTGACTTCAACGGTTCCTTCCGGACAACATTCGTAATCAAATACGTTTTGTCCAATCCAACGGGCCGATGTTGTGCCTTTCGGACAGCAAAGAGAATCTTCACGGGACGGAACGACAACGCTTTTTAATCCTTTACCGCAACATTTGAACTTGACACCGTTCCAAGCCAAAGAGTTGGCATTTTTCGGACAGTAAGCACTGCCTTTTCCGTTCGGTGCGGTCAAGTAAATGAAATCATCCGGATTTATGGTTGCTTGATTCCCTTCAACTTTTACTTCCGGAACTTCTTGTTTTTCTTCTTCCGGTTGGTCAGCAACTTCTTCTTGTGTTGCTACGGCTGCTGCCACTGCTGCCGTTGCAGCTGCGGTGGCTTCGGCTTCTGCTTGTAAAGCGCTTTCCTGTGCAACCGGTTGTGGTTCAACAATTTCCGGTGTAACAGGTTCTTGAATTTCTTGTTTGACCACGACTTCTTGTTGCGGTTCTTCAAATTCAGCTTGTGCTTCGGTTACTTCTTCAAAGCACATACCATCTTGTGCTGTTGAACCGTAAGGACAACAAATAAATGGTTCGCCGGATCCGAAATTTTGTGTGTCTACAAAACCGTCCGGACAAAATGTTTTTTCGTTTGATTGGCATGCAACAATCGTTGCAATAACACCAACACCCAATAAAATGGAAGTCAATCTTTGTACACGAGTCATATCGATATCTCCTTAAAGTTAAAGCTTAAACTGAACGTAGTATAGAATCCGCATTGTTAACAAAAGGTAAAAAAAAGCCTTTCAGATGTGCATTTTTTTGCGTTTGAAACAGTTTGTTTATAAGCGGTAAAACTTTACCTGTTAAAATGGCGGTTATGAAAAAATTTTAATTCTTTTTTAAGAAAGCTCTTGTATCATCAAATAAAATTGGGTATGTTAGAAAAATAAGGGAAGGAAAAGTGAAAGAACCGATTTCAAAGGCCGTTGCAATGCCACCACGTTTGTTTTGGGCGCCTATGGCTCCTGCCGGAGCTAATTTGGGCGTGCAATTGCCAATGACGCTTTTCATGCAAACTTTCAGCGATATCAACCCACTGTGGATTGTTGTATCGTTGGTAACGGTTCATATATTTATCGTTATTGCGGGGGTTAAGGAACCTCACTTATCCAAAATGATGGAAGCGCAAGGACCTTTTATTCGCAGTTACTCTAACATTTATCCTGAAAAGGGCAGAAAATTAGCATCATAGGAAGAAGACAATGGAAGAAGTAAATGTTTTAGCAATGACTGTAAATACGGCAAGTTCCATGTCGATGTGGTTTGTTGTATTCGGTGTTTTAACGGCCGTTCTTTTTATGGCTGTTTTTGCTTCTAAATTCGGTGAATGGGTTTTACCGCGTCCAAGCGAAACACGTGTTGCCGACTTTTTACCTTTTTCCCGTTTGGATCAAGACGGATACACAATCCATTGTAAAAACGGTTCTTTGGTCCGCGTTTATGAATTAAGGGGCGCGGATACAACATTATTGTTGCCTGACGAAAGACGATCTTTGATGGAAATGCGCAAACAGTGGATAGACAGCTTATCCGAATTGGAAGTAACGGCGCGTTTGATTACTATTCGTGAAAGAATCCCATTAAAAGAATTTGCGCCGCATAAAAATGAATTGTTGCGGGAAATTGCGGACCGTTGGAGAAAAAATTTACGGCGAATTTATAAAAACAAACATTACCTTGTTTTATCGGTTCCCGAAAGAAAAGATGCTGAAAAGGATTTGTCACAGGCCGGTCAGGCTGTTATCGCTATTTTGGAAGCATACAGACCGGTTTTGATTTCGGAACACACGCCGGAAAAACACGATGACAAAAGTCCTTTCTGGGTTTTTGCCAGATTGGCCAGCCCGTTATCCCGTCCAAAGCCCGTTATCGGTTCTCAATTAGGCGATGAATTAAACTCTTTGTTGACGGCCGATTATGTCGTTTTTACACGAGATGAAGGTATTGTAAAATTCAAAGCCGGTGATAAAGAAAAATTGGGTATCGTTATCGGTATTCGTAAACCGGGTGATTTTATGGATGAACAAATGATTGTGGATTTGCTTTCCATCGATATGGAAGTCAATTTGGTCCACAATATCCAACCGATGAACAAAGTAAAAGCAGTGGCGCTTTTGGAACAACAACGCCGTATGGCGCGTTTGACCAGCCCGTCTGCCAATGTGCAAGTGCAGTATATGGATACAATGGAAAAATTGGATTCATCTGATGTCAATGCACAAACGTTGGATAAATATGCGATGACGCTTTATCTTTTCGCCGACACTGATGAAGAATTGAAGTGGGGTCAAGGTGAAGTTGAACGTATTTGCCGTTATTATAACGTAACGCCTGTTCGTGAAGGTTGGGCGGCACAAGCAACTTTCTTTTCACAATTTCCGACATACGAAGTTTATCCCAAAACATTCCTTTATTTGTCACGTATCGTTGCCTGTGCTTTATGTATGGACAGAACGGCAGAAGGTTTACCGAAATCCGATTGGGGTGAAGGCCCGATTTCATACTTTAAAACAATAACGGGAACGGCTTATGCTTTCCAATTCCACGTATCAACCGATGCTTATGCCGTGGCTCATACAGCTTTGATTGGTCCGACCGGACAAGGTAAAACAACAATGTTTTCTTTCCTTGCCGGTCAAGCAATGCGCCATCCGGATTTGAATGTTTATTTCTTTGACCGCAACAATGGTGCAAAGGTTTTTGCGTTGGCTTTGGATGCCCCATATATTCGTTTTGACGGTGGCGAAGGTTCGACAACTTTGAACCCGTTTGCAACGCCGGACAGTTCCGACAATCGTGCATTTTTAAGAACGTGGTTGCGTGATATAACCGGTTGTACTGATGCTTTGTCTGAACAAGAAATTGCCCGTGCGGTGACAACGGCTTTTGAATATTTACGACCGGAAGAAAGATTGTTGAAAAATTTGTATAAAGCATGTTTTTCGTTGGCCGGTCAAATGCGCCGTGAATTATTCCGGTGGATCAACAATGACCAATACGGACGTATTTTTAACTCGGTCGAAGATACTTTGGATATGACTGCCAATCAGTATATGGCTTTTGACTTTACAACGATTTTCCAAGATTCATTGTTGGCTCCGGCGGTTATCAGTTATTTGATGCATCGTATTCATACGGTGGCGGCGGCGCAGGGTACTCCGTCAATGATTATGATCGATGAAACGGCGCCGATGTTGGAACATCCGATGTTCCGTGAAAGCTTTATTGTCGGTTTGCGTGAAGGTCGTAAAAAACGGCAAGCGTTCTTGTGTGCGTTCCAGCAACCGAACTTTTTGGAAGCGGCCGGTTTGGGTGATGTTATTCGTGGTCAGTGCCAAACGGTTATTTTCTTCCGTAACCCGCAGGCAACGGAAAAAGACTATGCCAGCTGGAATTTAAGTCCGCGCGAAATGAACTTTATTTTGGGTAAAGAATTTTCCGACCGCAAATATGCTATTTTGGTATCGCGTCCGGCGGTTCATGAATCCGTTATTTTGGATGTCAATTTAAGCGGTTTAGGCCCGTATTTGAAGATTTATTCATCCGGTAACAAACACGTTTTGTTGGCCGAACAATTAAAAGCTCAATTGGGTGATGATCAAGCGGCATTCTTGCGCGCTTATTTGGACAAAGCATAAATGATTATGAAAAGAAAGGTTTGAGTATGTATTCTGGAATTCCTTTTCCCGACATTGATCCGGTTATTATTCAAGTGGGATTTTTAAGTTTGCGTTGGTATTCGTTGGCATATTTGTTCGGGATTTTAATTGCTTGGTGGTTGGTCCGCCGAATGTCCGTTTTTTCTCAATCCACATTTACCGAGTTAAAAGTAGATGATTTTTTGGGTTATGCTACTTTGGGTATTATTTTGGGCGGTCGTTTGGGATATGTGCTGTTCTATAATTTAAGATATTTTATGGAAAAGCCGTATGAAATTATTGCCGTTTGGAATGGCGGAATGTCTTTCCATGGCGGTTTGTTGGGCGTGATATTTGCAACAATTTTGTTTTGCCATATCAAGAAAATCAACTTATTTATGGTATCGGATATGTTGTGCGCTGTTGCACCGATAGGATTGTTTTTGGGACGTTTAGCCAATTTCGTCAACGGGGAACTTTACGGGCGTGTAACTCATGCTGTTCCGTGGGCAATTATTTTTCCAACGGGTGGAAATGAACCGCGCCATCCATCGCAATTGTACGAAGCTTTTTGGGAAGGTGTCGTTTTATTTGTTGTGTTGAACCTTGTTTGGTGGAAAAGCGAAAAATATCGTAATCGTTACGGATTTACGGCCGGTTTATTTTTCTGTTTGTATGGAGCAGGGCGTTTCTTTTTGGAAATGTTGCGTGAACCGGATGCGCATTTGGGATATTTCTTCCAATACTTTACAATGGGACAATTGTTGTGCGTGCCGATGATTTTGTTAGGGTGTTGGTTGATTTATCGGTCTTCACCCAAAGTACAGTTAAAGAAAATGGTGGGAAATAATCACAATGTCTGATAAGAAAAATTCTTTTTTTCGCCGTATTGTCCGATTGCTGAATTTGAAGTTGATTGTTCCTTTGAAACGCAGTCCGCATCCGCCTGAATATACCGCAAAAGGTGTTATGATTGGTATGATTTGGGCGATGACACCGTTGGTCGGTATTCAAATGACAACTGTTTTATTGACTTGGTTGGCGGCCAGAAAGTTTTTCAAATGGGATTTTTCTTTGCCGATAGCTTTGGCATATACGTGGGTGACAAATGTTTTCACTATGTGGCCGATTTATTATGTTTTCTACGCTACCGGCAAAATAATGATGGGTGATTTTAATATCAGCGCATTTTCCGCCTTTGCCGAAGCAGGCAGACAGGCTTTTGCGGTCAATATCTCGTTCTGGGAAATCAGTAAAGCCATTATGTTGTTTGTCGGTTTGTTGATGAAAGAATGGGGATTGGCAATGGCTATCGGTTGTATTCCTTGGGCAATCGTTTGCGGTTGGTTGTCTTACAGATTGACTTTGAAATGGCTACATCGCCGTGCTGAAAGAAAAGGTAATGCGGCTGAAAGGCGAGCTTATTGGCGTGCAAAGTTATCGGCGGCAATCCATATCAAAAAACGTAAGTTACAAAAAAGTCAAAAATTAGCCCGTTTTAAAAATATCAATCACGGTTTTTGTAATCGCTTTAATACAGACAAGCAAAAAGACATTATTACTTTCGAAAAACAATTACATTCAATCATTGTTTTTGATCCGGCAAAATCGGGCACTATGCATTTGGAAGGCGATGCCTTTGTTACCAGTACACCCGGTTTGAAAATAGCCGTTAAAACGGCGGATTGTGCCCCGGTGTTGATGACGGATGGAAAAGTTATTGCTTCCGTTCATGCCGGTTGGAAGGGGGCAGTCAGTGGTGTGGTTGAATCCGCTTTGTTGGAAATGTTAAAACAAGGTGCTGATTTGAATAAAATCGTTGCAGTTGTCGGTCCGTGTATTCACGAAGCCAGTTATCCCAATCCGGAAGTCAAAAAATTGTTATCGGAAGATGTTGCCCGTTTTGTTCCGACTTATCCGGACGGAGTGACGCATTTCAACTTGCCCGGATACGTTATGTACCGGTTGGAAAAAGCCGGTATTTCGGATATTGATTTGATTGATATTGACACCTATACCGATGACGATTTTTACAGTTATCGCCGAGATCCGAATAACCCCGGTCGTCAATATACATTTATTGAATTAAAGAACGAATAAAAAAAGGGAGCTTAAAAAAGCTCCCTTTCAAATTTGTTTTTTTGTTTTAATCCATACCCAATGCGGCTTTATAAGATTCCAACAAAAATTCTGTTTCAGCACGATCGGCCGGATTCATTTTACGTAAACGCATAACTTGACGCATAACCTTTGGGTCAAATCCGTTGCCTTTCGCTTCTGCGTAAATTTCACGAACATCGGCACGCATTTCCTTCATTTCTTCTTCGATTCTTTCAATGCGATCAAAGTAAGAATTTAATTGGTTACTGTCGATACCACCGACTTGTGTTTTGTTTTCTTCTGTCATTTTTTTACTCCCTTTTCTATTATACTATTAAAATTATTTTCCAATTCATCAAAACTGCTGATTTCAACAAACGGAGTTTTTGTTTCTTTCAGTACGTCTTTGATTTTCTGTTCAATAACAAAGCTTTCCTGCGAGGTTGTAACCCGTCCTTTGGACGTGTAATTTTTTGAATCATATTTCAATAAAATGTTAGTTTGTTCAAAATTCTTATGAGCATCTACAACATTTTTTTCAAATGAATTATTGGAAGATCCTTTGCGATATCGATCATAAACAACGTTTAATAACAAAGGCGAATCAACAACGATAAAATCAACTTTGTCATTTGCGATTCCGATACGGCGCAATTGTTCTTCAAATAATTTTTTTTGATCTTTTACCTGTTCGGCTTTTCCTTGCATAATCAATTCTGTTGCATACTCTTGAACCAGATGAGCCGAATATCCTTTCTTTTTAATTCGGACAAAGGCTTCTGCTGCGGCAGTTGTTTTGCCGCTACCGGGAGCGCCAAAAAAATTGATTATCCGCGTCATTATGCTTTATTTTTTACCTTCGACAGGAATGATTTTTACAGCCGTAGCAATTGCTTGATCCAATTCCTTTTGTGTGCAAAGACCAGCAGTTACAGGGCTTTTTGCTTCCAACTCATCATAATTTTTATGTGTTTTGTTGCGAATGGATTCAATTGCCGGACGTGTTGTGCGAATCAATTTGACAATTTGCAAATCGCTGAGTTCCGGATGTTTTGCCAACAACCACATAATTGCGGCCGGTCTGTCTTCACGTTTGGATATCGGTGTATAACGAATACCCTTTTTACCCAAATGAGAAACATCTTCGTGTTTATTCATAACCAAACGCGCATTAGTATCGGCTTCGCAACGTTTAATTTCTTCGGCTGTCAATTGGCCGTTTGCGATCGGATCCAATCCCATAATATGTGATGCAACTTCACCATCAGCAATTGCTTGAATTTCCAACGAGTGCATTTCACAAAAATCTGCAATTTGTTCAAAAGAAAGCGTAGTGTTATCTACCAACCAAACGGCTGTCGCTTTCGGCATTAAAGGACGTGTCATAATTTTATTACCTTTCATTGTTAAATTTGATACCGATATCATACGCATTTTTTACGAAAATTCAAGTAAAAAATGTTTTTTCGGACAAAATAAAATCCCCATCTGAAAAGACAGGGATTTTAATTGCTTCAAATGATATAAGATATCTTATTTCATTTCGTTTGCTTGTTTGACGTATTCGTTTAATTGATCATCAGAGAAAGCACCGACACGGATTTCACCGTTTACGATGAACATCGGAACACCGTTGATGTTCAATTTTTT
This sequence comes from Alphaproteobacteria bacterium, assembly GCA_017632555.1. The sequence continues at coordinate 11,612 of JAGBRF010000158.1, forward strand.
AGCATATTCTTTGTTAGCTGCCAATTTAGCTTTAGCTGCGTCTGAATTTGCATCTTTTTCCAATTTGTCAACTTTCAAACCCAACTTTTTACCGATTTCTTTCAAAGAAGCTTCGTCTTTGTTATCGGCTTCACCCAAAGCTGCGTGATATTCAGCAAATTTGCCTTGTTTTGCAGCAGCGAAAGCATAACGAGCAATCAATTCTGATCTTTCACCGAAGATTGGAGAATCCATCAAGACCCAACGAATGTTTTTGGATTTCTTGATAGCTTCCGGCAATTTCTTGTTCATCATCTTGCAGTATCCGCAATTGTAATCGAAGAATTCGATGATGACGAAGGAACCTTTCGGGTTACCCAAAACGTGGTTTGTTTTGTCTTTCAAAATGCTGTCAACTAAATCTTTGTCAGCAACTGTCGGAGTCGGTTCTTCTTGTGCTGCTTGTTGTTTTTGATAGAAAGCATTCAAAGAATCGATGATGAATTTCGGATTGTTTTTAACGAAATCTTTAAAGGCTTCTTCGCCTGCCGGGCCAGCGACTGCGCCACCTTTTGCATCACGCATAGCGACCATATTTTGGTCAGCGGCAATACGATTGATTTTGTCTGATAAATCCGTTACTGAAAGAGCAATGGATACTGTTCCGAACAAAATTAAAATAGCACCGATAATGTTTACAAGACTGTTTACTGAAAGATCACCTTTGCTTTTGCAACCGCAATTGCATGAAGAATCACAGCAGCAGTCTTTTTTTGTTTCCGCTACAGCTGGTTTAGCAGCCGGACGGTTATTGTTTTTATTGTTTTGCATCTTTTTTTCTCCTAATTTAAAATGTTAAAAAGTTTTGCGTTTTTGAATCTTGCATAAAAAAAAATAAAAGGCAAGAACTTTTTTTACTTTTTTTTAACTTTTTTTAATAAGTCAAAAATGTGACAATTTAGTCAAAATAAATAAAAAAAATTGCACACTTGTATATGCGTTATATAAAAAGGACATCGGTTCAAAAAAAAGAAAGGAAAAAATATGTTTTTGAAAAAAGCTTTATATATTATATGCGGTACTTGCATTGCTTCCGGGGCTATGGCTTCCGGTTATCAAGTGTCGGAATATTCTGCAACCGGAATCGGACGTGCATTTGCCGGTGCCGGTGTTGTCGGAGATGATTTTTCATCTATCGCATACAATCCGGCCGGTATGTCATATAATAAAACAAACGGCGCCCAATTAGGTGCGGCTGCAATTATTTTACATTCCGATTGGCGTGATAATGCATCAGGTCAAAAAGGTAACTCAACAATGGCCCGTGTATTGCCGAATTTCTTTACGCAATATCGTTTTAATCAAGATTTAACGGTTGGTTTGGGTGCTTATGCGCCGTATGGTTTAATTACCGATTATGACAATGATTGGCCCGGACGCGATCATGCCTTGTTTTCCGGTTTGAAAGCTGTTGACTTATCTTTGGGAGCTTCTTATAAAGTTCATCCGATGGTTGCTTTGGGTGCTGCTGTGAACGGTCAATATGCGGATGCACGTCTGACAAGTGAAGATCCGACAGGTGCCAAAGGTTCTAAAGATTTGGATGGTAAAGATATGGCTGTCGGATACAGTTTGGGATTGACTGTGACACCACGTCAAGATATCCGTTTGGGTGTTTCTTATCGTTCCAAAGTCAGCCATGACATAGATGGCGGATATTTAAGAATCAGCAACGCATCAATAGCTCCATTAAACGGATACACAAGGATTCATGCAAAAATTACAACGCCTGAACAAGTGTTATTCTCCGGTTCTTATGATGTAAACAAACAATGGACTGTATCGGCATCAGCACGTTGGACGCGTTGGAGCAGATTTAATAATTTGGATATCGTAACAAAAGAAGCTTCTGTGTTGGGTGCTGCCGGTTCAGTCGTTTCATCCACACATAAAAACTGGAAGAACGCATGGTTCTTTGCATTGGGTGCTGATTATAAAATCAATGAAAACTGGACTGTTCGATTCGGTGGTGCTTATGATGAAACTGTTATCAAAGCTCCGGAATACAGAACAGCTCGTGTGCCGGACGGACGCAGAATATTTGCATCCTTGGGTGCATCTTATATGACGGGTAATTGGCAATACGACCTTGGCTACACACACGTTTGGATGCGTGGCGGA
>JAGBRF010000159.1 GCA_017632555.1 Alphaproteobacteria bacterium
GCTTCAATAGGACCTAAGATATCCAAACGTGGATGCATACCATATTTAGGACGAACACTGACAGAATTTAAAACTGCCGTTAAAAATGCCGGATAAGTAACAGGTTCAATATCACCAATCAAATCAGCATGATTTAACAGGTCTGTCAGCAATCTGCTGGCGGCTTCGCCGGCTTCTTTATCCCATAAACGTTCAGCACCGCTTTTATCGGCACTGGTAGCCAAACTTTGCGCCACATCTAAATGCGTTTGTAAAATCAACTGTAATGATTGACGTATCGGGTTGATAAACAAATTCATAAAGGGGCTCAAATCCGTTTTTAACAACGGCCTGAACGGTAATTTGTCTTTACGTGCTTGTTTTTCATCTTGATGAATTTTCTTTCTGAACGTGGTAAAATCATTACCGTCCAAAGCCAGCGGGTGTTTCAACAAAGCCAATAAATCACGGCTTTTTTGACTGACTGCCGCTTCGGCTAGCAAAATTAAAAATGTACCGACAGGGGTTCGGGAAAGCGGAGTACCGGCCGAATCGTCCAATTCAATACCCCAACGCGCCATTTGAACGCGAACACGGCGGGCAAGTGAACGATCGGTTGTAACCAATGCCGCTGTTTTTTCCGGTGTTTCCAAAACTTCCCGCAAACGACAAGCTATTTCAAAAGCTTCTGCTTGCGGATTTTTGCATTCGATACGTTCCAAATTTTGAACACAATCCGGTTTTAATTTTTTGCTTTCCTTAAACCAATTTGCCGTAGCTTTTGCCGGTTTCAAAGCCATTGATAACAATTCAAAACGCGGATTTAATTTGTCTTTTTGTATGACTTGTCTGCGTCTGACACCCAATGTTTTCAACAATCTTTTCAAATAAAATTGAGGGTGAGTGGCATCCAATTCGTCCCATTCTTCTTTACTTAAAGACAAATCCAAATTCGGAATATAAATATCGCTGTTCGGCAATTCATTGACGGCTTTTAAAAACTTTTCGACAATCGGCAAACCACCCGTAAAGCCAACTGCTATCACCGGATTTTTGGGCGGTTGTACTTTCCATTGATGAATAATGCTTTCGATTAAACGGATTTGCCTTAAAGACGGATCCAATTCGCCACGTTCTTTCAAAATCAACGGCCAATAAGTTTCTACAATTTCCAAAAATGAAAGCGTTTGTTGCCAATGTGATGCAAAATTATCAGGAACAATGTCTTTTAACTTTTGAAAATCAACATCATAATTGTGCATTTGATCAATCAATTCTGCCAAAGATTCAGCCAAAACAAAGGCTTTATCTTCACTCATCGGTTGCTTTTTTTGTATCAACTTTGACAATAACAATTGACGTGCCAAAGGTGAAATTGCCGGCGGAATATCCCCAATCAAAAAATCCATATCAGCAAAAGAAATGATTTTCGGCAATAAAAGTGTTTTGCCGCCCGATTGACGCAAAAAAGCTTCCTTTAACGTTCTGGCGGAACGAATAGTCGGAACAAATACCGTGATGTTGGACAAACCCCAAATATCGTCTTTCTTTTCAACTTGCCATTGTCGGGCCAATTGATCACAAAAAGAAGTTGAAGAAGAAAGCGTGTAAATCATTTGGAATTACCTTTTTCCTTTTTTATGTTTAACTAATTTTGCCAATCCGAAGAACCCTGAATGTGTTTTGAATTGTTGGCAATTTCCAAACCTTCCGGTGTTCCTACGTGAAAGAAATATCCGTTATGAATAATGTATCCTAAACGCCCGCTTTTTTCGGACTTATCGAACAAGTCCCGAATAGTGAAGGGCGCATGCGGTGCCCCGTCAAAAGCACGCGGATGAACAATTTGCGTACCGGCGTACAGATAAGGAATATCTTTTTCCCCGGGTTTTTGACGGCGCGGTTTTCCGTTTTCGATAAAATAATTACCGTCTTCGGCGGGCAAAACATTTTCCTTTGGTTCGAACAACAACATAATATCCGTTGTTTTCGGATCAAATTCATCAAGCATTTTTGATAAAACAGAAGGGTTGCTGTCCGTCCAAATGGTATCGCTGTTGAAAACCAAAAATCCGTCCGGTGCAAGCGGGCGTATTTTGTCAATGACTTGTTCAATACCACCACCTGTTTCCAATCCGGCGCACCAATCCCAAACAAACCGAAAATCCATTTCCGGATAAGTTTCTTTTAAGTGCTTTTCAATTTTTTCGCCTTGATAATACAAATTGACAAAGCAAGTTTTAATACCCAATGATTTGACTTTTTCAACAACATAGTCAATTAAAGCTTTACCTTTTACTTGAATCAACGGTTTAGGGCAATCATCGGTCAGATGAGCCATACGTGTACCGCGTCCGGCGGCCAAAATAAAAGCTGTTTTCGGGGTGATAGACATTGATATTCTCCTTAACGTTCATTAAACCAACAAACGTTCCGGTGTTTTTCTTAAATTTGTCGGAACAACCTTGTCAAGCCAATTTTTCAATGGTTGCATATAAGGTTCATCCAAATGTTCTTCCAACAATTTCCATACACGCGGAATGTGTTTCAAATACTTATCTTTTCCGTCACGTGCTTTCAAACGCGTAAAAACACCGATAACACGAACATGGCGCTTTGCTGCAACGATATGATAAGACCGCATAAACAAATCTTTGTCCATTTTCGGAAAAGCTTTGATATAGCCGTTTAAAATTTCTTCACGAATGTTTTTCGGCACATCACGTCTGGCATCTTCAATCAATGAAGCCAAATCATACGCCAAAGGACCGACTTTTGCATCTTGGAAGTCCAATAAACCGCAAGCTTTATATCCTTTCCTGTCATTTAAGTGGATCATATTATCGATGTGATAGTCAATCAAAATCAAACCCTTTGGGGCTTTTTCGATGGAAACATACAAATCATTCCAAATTTTGTTAAAGGAATTTTTTTCTTCTTCTGTCAACTCACGATTTAATGCGTTTGGAATAAACCAATCCGTGAATGATGTTAAAGCATACTTCAACCATTTATCATCATACAGTGGAATACCGTCAAAATCTTTGACTTCGCTGATTTTAACCAAAGAGGAAAGGGCAGTTTTATAAAGTTCCAATTCATCGGCACCTTTCGCCAACATACGTGCGTAAGTATCATCGCCAAAATCTTCCAACAAAACAAATCCGTTTTCAAAATCAGAATCATAAATTTTCGGAACGCTTAATCCGTTTTTTTCCAAAATTTTATCAACTACAACAAATTGTTCCGGTTTTTCCGGCTTTGGTGCGTCCATTAAAATATAGTTTCTTTCGGGCGTTTTAATGCGAGCATAATGACGGAATGACGCATCGGAAGGCATCCATTCAATCGGCATTTCATCCAATTTGTTTTTTTTCAAAAAATCTTTTATTAAATCACTTCTTTCCATTTTTCTAATCTTTCATTCCACTTTGGATTTTCCGAAGAAAACGTAAAAGTACGTACTTCATCTTGACATTCTATTTCTATTTTTAAAATTTTCTTTTTGTGCAAATAACCACCCATTTTTTCCGGCCATTCAATCAGTGAAACGCCATCATAAAAAGCATCTTCAATTCCCAATTCCAACACTTCGTCCGGTTTCTTTAATCGGTACAAATCAAAGTGATAAATGGGAAAATCATCTGTTTCATAAGTTTGTAACAGAGTGAAAGTAGGGCTGGGCACTTCTTCTTTTTCACCACAAAAAGATTGAACCAAAAAGCTTGTAAATGCCTTTTTGCCGACACCC
>JAGBRF010000160.1 GCA_017632555.1 Alphaproteobacteria bacterium
TCATTAAACGATAAGTTGACTTTGTTCGGGCGAATCAACGGGGTTTCCGGAAATGTTGCGTCCATTTCCCAATCGTATGTGTTGGGTGGCGTGGTCAATAATCCGTTTGACCGAAACGCTTTGGATCAGTTCGGATTTGCAACCGCCATCAACAAAGTAAACAGAGATGTCGCCGGCGCAAATGCGCGTGCTGTTGAAACGGTGTTGGAAGGATATTTTTCGTTGGGTGTATCGAATTTTTTGATTTTAACACCGGACGTTCAATTTTACATAAACCCGGCCGAGAATGAAGAAAATAAGCACAATGCAACGGTTGTCAGTATGCGTGCAACATTGATGTTCTGATAACAAAATGAACGAATAATCCCGCTGTTATTCACGGCGGGATTTTTTTTATAAATGTTCTTGTCAAGCATTTCAAAATCATTTATAAATAATTTTATGTCATTATTAAAGTCCATAACCACCGTGGGTGGATTTACATTGCTCAGTCGTTTAATCGGCTTTGGGCGGGATGTTTTAATCGCCGCATTTTTGGGCGCAACCATGTATGCGGACGCTTTTTTTGTGGCTTTTCGTTTCCCGAATTTGTTCCGCAGTTTGTTTGCGGAAGGGACTTTGAATGTTTCCTTTGTGCCGTTGTTCACGGAAAATTTGAAGAAGAACGGCGAAAAGAAAGCCGAAAATTTTGCTTCGGAAGCATTCAGTTTTTTATTCTACATTTTGCTTTTCTTTGTCGTTTTTATGGAATTGGTAATGCCGTATGCGACAATGTTGTTAGCAAACGGTTTTGATAAAATCGAAGGCAAATTGGAAGTGACGACTTTCTTGTCACGAATTACATTCCCGTTCTTATTATTTGTATCTTTGGTATCATTGTTGGCGGGGGTTTTGAATTCGGTCGGTCGGTTTGCCGCCGCCGCTTTTACGCCGTGCATTTTGAATTTGGTAATGATTTACTTTTTAATTATGGGATCGCCTTTTGCGGATAATCCGTCAACGGCATTGTCTTGGGGTGTTTTCTGCGCCGGTATATTTGAACTGATATTCCTGTATATTTGCGTTAAACGTGCCGGTTTTACTATTCGTCTGTATTCGCCGGTTAAAACGTTTATGAACATTTCGGGCGAATTGAAAAAATTATTCAAACGCATGGGGCCCGGTATTTTGGGTTCGGGCGTTTATCAAATCAATTTATGTTTGGATACGGTCTTTGTTTCCTTTGTCGGAGCAGGGGCAATGAGTTGGTTAAATTATGCGCATCATTTGTTCCAATTGCCTATCGGCATTATCGGAGTTGCTATCGGAACGGTTTTGTTGCCGGTTCTTTCGCATTATGTTGCGGAAGGCAAGATAAAGGAAGCTGTCCATGATTTGAACAGAGGTTTGGAAGTATCTTTGGCTATGTCAATTTCGTCAATGATAGGGTTGATTATATTGGCAAAGCCGATTGTCACGGTTTTATTCCAACGGGGTGCTTTTACGGCGGCGTCTGTTGAACCGACCGCATGGGCTTTGCAGGCTTTTGCAATCGGGTTGCCGGCGTATATGTTGACGAAAGCTTTGGCACCGTTCTTTTATGCCAGAGGCGATACAAAAACACCGGTTCGTATAGCTATTTTGGGTGTTGTCGTAAATGCTATTTTGTGTTTGTCCTTGATGCAATGGTGGGGACATGTCGGAATTGCTATGGCAACCGGTATAACGGTTTGGGTCAATGCCGGTCAATACATTTATTTGTTGAAAAGAAAAGGTGAATTTTCTTTGGACAGTTTGTTCAGATATCGCTTTATTCGGATTGTTATTGCGGCGGTGTTTATGGGCTTGCTTTTAATCGGCGGCAATTATATTTATACACTGATGTGGGGAAACTGGGCAACGCAAGGCGTGTTTATTTCTATGGCGTTGCTGTTGTTCTTGGTCGGTTGCGCTGTGGTTACTTATTTCGGTATTTTAATTTTAACGCATGGCATTTTGCTTAAAGACGTAAAAGAATTCCTTTTGATAAGAAGAAAAAGGAGTAAAGCATAATGAAAAAAAGAAATCTTCTTTTTCTGGGCGTTTTGGCTTTGCTCGTTGTGATTGTCGGTGGCATTTTTTTGTTTTCAAAACAACCCCAAAAGGATGTGCCCTCAAAACCGGAAGTTAAAACCGATGTTGTAGAAGCGGAATCCCCCAATCCGTCCGATGATGAAAAAAATTTGCCGAACTTTATTGATGTAAAGAATACGGAAGAATTAAGGGCTTTGTTCAAAGGCGTTCGTTTTGATCGGATACCACGAATTTTTGTCCGCCGTTTCCCGAAAGATTTTGCCGAAAAGGGTGATTCGGCTTTGTTTGCCACTGTATTATTGCCATACATATTGCGTGAAAATGAATTGTTGGCAGATGAAAGAAAAGTCTTTTTGTTTTTATCCCCAAAGGTAGAACGGGGCGAAGAATTGACTGATGTGGAAAATGCTATGTGGGATAAGTTGGTTTATAAATACGAAGTGTTGGATCCGGATAAAACGGGGCAACGCGAAACTTTGTTTAATCGAATTGACCGCATTTCGCCGGCTTTGGCTGTTGCGCAGGCTTTGGAAGCAACCAATTTGGGAAAGGAAGATTTGGATGCACCTTTTGATGTTCGGCGTTGGAATGATAAAAAAGAATATGTCTTTGTCCGCTATCCGAATTTAGCAGAGGCGGTTACGGATTATGCTTTGGAAATAAATCGCGGGTATTCTTATTTGAAATTCCATATGTTGCGTACGGCACAACGTGCATCGCTTTATCATCCGTTTCTTGGCCGGTCGTTCGCACGGGGTATGGTTTATTATAAGTTAGAAGATCCCGATTATGTCAGAAAACTTGATGAAATTTTTAAATGGTATAAGATAAAAAAATTAGATGAATCAAAATTTGAATAGGAGAATTGAAAATGTACGAAAGCGGAGTGTCTAAAACAGCAAGAGTGTTGGTCGTTATTTTAACGATTTTGCTTGGCTTTATCTTTATCAAAGCCAGCGGTTGTTCAAACGCAAATGCTACGGCGGAAATGATACGTCACGAAGTCGTTGTTGAAACTGCGGCCGGGGAACAACACCATTTTTTTTAGAAATAGCTGATACGCCACAAAAAGCACGTATCGGCTTGTCCGGTCGGAAAAGTTTGAATGAAAACGCAGGAATGTTGTTTTTTTCGGACTATCCCCATGATATTCAAATGTGGATGAAAGATACTTTGATTCCGCTGGATATGATTTTCTTTGATGAACAGGGAAAAATTGTGCATATCCACCCAAACGCTGTGCCAAATGATTTGACCGTTATTTCTTCCGGTATGGACGTAAAGGGCGTTATTGAATTAAACGGCGGACGGACAGAACAGTTGAATATTAAAGTCGGAGATGTTATTCATTTTGAATAATTGCCGGTTCAACGGAACGGGGAATTTTAAAAAAGTTCTTGACAGTTTAGTTGGAAAGTAGTATAAACACCACCTGTAAGGTTTCGGGGCGTAGCTCAGCCTGGTAGAGTACTTGCTTTGGGAGCAAGGTGCCGTAGGTTCAAATCCTATCGCCCCGACCATTAGAAAAACACCTATTCAGGTGCTTTTTTATTTAA
>JAGBRF010000014.1 GCA_017632555.1 Alphaproteobacteria bacterium
CGCTGTCAAAGCTTCAATTTGCGGTTCCAATTTGGCCAACAAAACAACTTTTTTAGCCGTCAAAACTTTGGTGATTTTTGCCGATTGGCAAGTGGAAACAACTTGTTTCGGCGCTGATGTAAAGTTCAACATAGCAGGGACTTTGCCGTATGCATGCAACCCGAGTACTGTCAATATACATGCATTTGATGTCGGCAACATAATACCGATTGTTTTTTCATCGGGCAATCTTTTATAAATAAGTTTACCCAAAATGAAAGCACGCAAGAAAACTTGTCTGAATTTCAGCGGCTTTCTTTCGGTATCTTCCATCATTTCTTTTCCGCCACCGACACGATGCATAGCATCTATGACCGCATTAAACAATGACTTATTCAAATCCCAAGCATCCAAACGCAACTTTGCCAATATCTTATAAAGGCAAGTGCTGGAATGGGCACGAGCTTCATGGAAAGTAGCGCCTTTCTTTGGCGTAAAGTCAACAGCCGGCAACAATTCCATAGAAACACGTGGAAGAATCTTAAAGTATGATTTTCCGGGCAGGCGAGAGTAAGCAGAATATTCCAATCCTTTGATTTGGATAGGTAATACTTTTGCGCCGGCTTTTTGTGCCATCAAAGCAGCACCTTCATAAACTTTCATTTGTGTATTACCACCCGGCATGTGACCTTCTGTGAAAATCATACACAATTTACCGCTTTTCAATTCTTCTACCATTGTTTTAACGGCAAACGGGCTGTTCGGATCCAAACTTTTGATTTCCATCAGGTTGCCAAAGAAACGAACCCACAATTTATTCGCCATTTTATTGGTTAAAGAGAACGTTATCGGTTGGTCAATGAATGTGGAAATTATCAACGCATCAATATAAGAAGTGTGATTCGGAATAATCAAAGTACCTTTTCCGGCTGCTTTCAAATTTTCCAATCCGCTGACTTTCACATCAAACAACCATGTCAATAGTCTTCTGAAAATACGTTGTCTTGTTTTAAACGGCAACAATTGGCACGTATAAACGGCAAAGAACAAGTTGATAATGCCCAAAGCAACCAAAATCAACATCAAAGGAACATTCAGCATCATCAATGACAAAACGATTAAAACGGCGCCCAACACAGCCAATCCGCAAACAAAAGTTGTATAACCGAAAATGCGTCCCATAGCGTTTTGCGGAACATTTCTTTGCAACATCGGATAGAACGGAATAATGAACGTTGCCGCACAAGCCGCCATAACAAATAAGGCAAATAAGAACAGACCGGCATTAAAACCGGATGTCAAGAACATATATTCATCATACGGTACCGAATGTTCCGGTAAATGTGTTGCCGCAAACAAAGCAACAAACAATGAAACGGAAATGCCGATACTGCTTATTGGAATCAAAGAATGAACTTTCTTTTGTTCAGCCAAATAAGGACAAAGGGCAGAGCCGACTATGTAACCGAAAGAAAAGATTAACATAGACAAAATAAATACGGAAGATTGTGCATTCAATATGATTTTCAAGAAATCAGAAGCAAAGAAAATAACAACGCTTCCAAGTAACCAATACCAAGAAATTGACGCAATATAAAACTTTAATGCCGGTTTTTCTTCGACTTTGTTTGTCATTTCTTTTAAGAACGGCACAGGGTTTTTATCCAATTTGACGGATTTATCAACTTGATTCGTTTTTGGAATCATTAAAGAGCAGAAATAACCCAAAATAGAAGAAACAATCAATGCAAATCCCATGATTTCCAAAACGACAGTATTTGTAAAAGCTGATCGTGAGAAATACAAAAGGAAAGAAGCTAAAATCGCACTGATAAAGGTGAATCCCTTCAAAAGTGCGTTTGCTTGTAACAAGCTTTTATCCTGAACTAATTCCGGGATTAGGGCATATTTTGCAACCCGAGTCGCAGACATTGAAGCTGCAAATGCCATTAAAGAGAACAACATCAAGAATCTGCTTTGGAAAAGCAAGCTGAATACTGTGAAAGCCATTACGAAAACTTCCAGTAATTTTAACCGTTGAATCACTTTTGATTTAGCAAAATAATCCGCAAGATTTCCCGCATAAACGGACGTTACCAAATAAGCCAATCCATATAAAACACAGGCAACTGCAATCCAATAAACGCTACCTTGTATCAACTGGTAAGCAGTCAAGAACACGAAAATGTTTTTGACTATATTGTCATTTAAGGTTCCACAGATATGCGTTAAAAGAACCGGTAAAAATTTTTTATTTTTCAATGTATTAAGCATTTTACTTCCTTATTTTTTTGTTAAAAACTTTTTATGTTTAGCACATATTAATTTAATCTTCTAGCACTGTTTGAAAAAAAAAGCAAATAAACTTTTTGTGACAATATTCAATAGTATTTATAAAGAAGGAATAAAAAGGCAAAAAAAATACAAAAAAAATGTGGACTTTTAATAAAGAATAATTTATAAATTGCTCATTCTGAAAAAAAGAATCCAATTTTGTATTGGCAAGTTTTTAAAAGTATGTGTGCCAAAGATGAAATTTGGCACGATTTAGCTGTTAAATGAAAGGAAAAATGATGGCTGATAAGAAAATGAAAATGATGGACGGTAATGAAGCAGCCGCTTCTGTTGCGCATCGTTTAAATGAAATGTCAATTATTTACCCGATTACGCCAAGTTCTCCTATGGGTGAATGGGCAGACGCTTGGATGGCTGCGGGTGTTAAAAATATTTGGGGTAAGTTGCCGACAGTTGTCGAAATGCAATCAGAAGCCGGTGCTATCGGTGCCGTTCACGGTGCTTTGCAAGCCGGTTCGTTGACAACAACATATACCGCTTCACAAGGTTTGTTGTTGATGATTCCGAATATGTATAAAATTGCCGGTGAATTGACGCCGTTTGTTATGCATGTTGCCGCACGTACTTTGGCAGCACACGCTTTGTCCATTTTCGGTGATCATTCCGATGTTATGGCTTGCCGTCAAACCGGATTTGCAATGTTGGCTTCCAATTCAGTTCAAGAAGCTGGGGATTTGGCCGCTATTGCCCAAATGGCTACATTAAAATCACGCGTTCCGTTCTTGCATTTCTTTGACGGTTTCCGTACATCACACGAAATCAACAAAGCCGAAGTTTTGTCAGACGATGATTTGCGCGCTTTGATGGACGGTATAGATACAACCATTGTTGCAAAACATGCCTTGACACCGGACGCACCGGTTGTTCGTGGTACTGCACAAAATCCGGACGTATTCTTCCAAACACGTGAAGCATCAAACAAATATTATGATGCTGTTCCGGGTATTGTTGAAGAAGCAATGCGTAAGTTCGAAAAAGTGACCGGACGCGCTTATCATTTGGTTGAATATGTTGGTGCCGCCGATGCCACAAAGGTTATCGTTGTTATGGGTTCCGGTGCTGAAACAGCCGAAGAAACGGCAAATTACTTGAATGCAAACGGCGAAAAAGTCGGCGTTATCAAAATCCATTTGTATCGTCCGTTCCCGTCAAAAGCATTTATTGACGCTTTGCCAAAGACAGTCAAGACAATCAATGTTTTGGACAGAACAAAAGAATCCGGTTCAACGGGTGAACCGCTTTATTTGGACGTTGTTGCCGCTATTATGGAAGCGGGTGTCAGTGTTAAAGTTTTGGGTGGACGTTACGGATTGTCTTCCAAAGAATTTACACCGGCTATGGCAAAGGCCGTTTTCGAAAACGAAACAAAGAATCACTTTACGGTCGGTATCAATGATGATGTAACGAATTTGTCATTGGCTTATGATGAACACTTTGATATTGCCGGTTCTGACGTTACACGTTGCATTTTCTTTGGTTTGGGTGCTGATGGTACCGTTGGTGCGAATAAGAACTCTATCAAGATTATTGCAGAAGGCAGTGATTTCTATGGTCAAGCTTACTTCGTTTATGACAGTAAAAAATCAGGTGCTATGACAACTTCTCACTTGCGCTTTGCAAAACACCCGATTAAAGCACCGTATTTGATTTCAAAAGCTTCATTTGTTGCTATTCACCACATGCCGTTTATGGACAAGATTGATATGACATCTTGTTTGGCTGATAATGGTGTGTTGTTGTTGAATACACCAATCCCGGCAGATCAAGTTTGGGAAAAATTGCCGCGTGAAGTTCAACAAGATATCGTCAGCAAACATTC
>JAGBRF010000015.1 GCA_017632555.1 Alphaproteobacteria bacterium
CACCATAAATGGATGAACAACCCGTTGCATTAGCAACCATCAAACGATCACCAAACAATTGGCTCATCAATTTGACATAAGGTGTTTCACCGCAACCGGCACAAGCACCGGAAAATTCAAATAACGGTTGCAACAATTGAACGTTTTTGACCAATTTCGGTTCAATAGCGGTTCTGTCAACTTCCGGCAACTTCTTGAAGAAATCCCAGTTGGCAATGTTTGCATCCAAATTCTTTTCAATCGGTTGCATCATCAATGCTTTTTGTTCCGGATTTTCGCGGTTTTTACCCGGGCATACACCGGCACACAATCCGCAACCCGTGCAATCTTCGGCAGAACATTGAACGATGAATTTTTCACCTGGGAATTCTTTACCTTTATAATCAGCTGACTTAAAGCCGGCAGGGGCATCTTTTAATGCTTCCGGTTTAGCAACTTTCAAACGAACGGCAGCGTGCGGACATACCATAGCACATTTACCGCATTGAATACACAAAGACGGGTCCCATTCAGGAACGTCCGTTGCAACACGGCGTTTTTCGTATTGAGTTGTTGCTGTCGGCCATGTACCGTCAACGACATCAGCGAAAGCGGAAACAGGCATTTGATCGCCCTTGCCTTCGATAATCGGAGCCGTGATACGTTTCAAAAATTCCGGAGCATCGGCCGGTACGCCGGCTTGACGAGAATATTTTGAATCAACAGCGCCGACTTTAACTTCGTGCAAATGTTCCAAACTGCCGTCAATAGCCGCAATATTCGCTGCAACAATTTCCGGACCTTTCTTTGCATAAGTTTTTTCAGCATACTTTTTAATCTTTTCAATTGCTTCATCTTTCGGTAAAACGCCGGAAATAGCAAAGAAGCATGTTTGCATAATTGTGTTGATTCTGCGTCCCATACCGGTCTTTTTAGCAACTTCAACAGCGTCAATAGCAAAAACACGTGCGTGTTTGCTGACGATATCTTGTTGAACTTCGCGTGGCAATTTTTCCCAAACTTGATCAGCTGGAATTGGTGTATTTAATAACAAAACACCATTATCAGCCAAACAAGATGTCATATCAATCTTGTCCATAAACGGCATATGGTGAATTGCAACGAATGAAGCTTTTGTAATTAAGTATGGAGCTTTAATCGGGTGTTTTGCAAAACGTAAATGAGATGTTGTCATAGCACCTGATTTTTTACTGTCATAAACAAAGTATGCTTGACCATAGAAATCACTGCCTTCTGCAATAATCTTAATTGAGTTTTTGTTTGCACCAACAGTTCCATCAGCACCCAAACCAAAGAAAATGCAACGTGTAACGTCAGAACCGGCAATATCAAAATGTTCATCATAAGCCAATGACAAATGAGTTACATCATCATTGATACCAACTGTAAAGTGGTTCTTTGTTTCGTTTTCGAAAACGGCCTTTGCCATAGCTGGTGTAAATTCTTTGGAAGAAAGTCCATAACGACCACCCAAAACTTTAACACCTAATCCTGCTTCTGCAATTGCAGCAACAACATCCAAATACAAAGGTTCACCCGTTGAACCTGATTCTTTTGTTCTGTCCAAAACATTGATTGTTTTGTCTGTTTTTGGTAAAGCTTCAATGAAAGCTTTTGATGGGAACGGACGATATAAGTGAACTTTGACAACACCGACTTTTTCGCCATTTGCATTCAAGTAATTTGCTGTTTCTTCTGCTGTTTCAGCACCGCTACCCATAACAACAATAACTTTCGTTGCATCG
>JAGBRF010000016.1 GCA_017632555.1 Alphaproteobacteria bacterium
CGGGTGATTACTTTGCTGTTGTAGAAGAAAAGCGAAAAGAAGATCAAAAACAAGAAGAGGCATCAAAGGGAACATCCTCTTTGAAACAAACATTAGCTGCCTCACAAGTGAAGGAAAATACAGAAACCAAGGCGGAAACTAAAACCCAAACGGATAATAAAACTATCGATCCGCGTGTTGCAAGAGAACTTATCGGTAGAGGTAAATAGTTTTGCTGTTTGAAAATATTAAAAAAAAGCCCTCGTTAAAACGGGGGCTTTTTTGTTCCTAATCCGATTAACGAATTTGCGGATCTAACTCGCCAGCGGCATAACGTTTTGACATATCAGCCAAAGAAATCGGCTTAATCGCAGAACCGTGTCCGGCAGCACCGAATTGTTCATAACGTGCTTCACAAACGGCTTGCATAGCATCCATAGCCGGTTTTAAGTATTTACGCGGATCAAATTCTTCCGGCTTTGTTGCATAAACACGGCGAATAGCACCGGTCATAGCCATACGTAAGTCCGTATCAACATTGACTTTACGAACACCATATTTGATACCTCCTTGAATTTCTTCAACGGGAACACCGTAAGTTTGTGGCATCTTACCGCCAAATTCATTGATGATGTCTTGCAAATCCTGCGGAACGGAAGAAGAACCATGCATAACCAAGTGCGTTGTCGGCAATTTTTCATGAATCTTTTTCACTGTGTCAATGGACAAAATAGCACCGTCCGGTTTACGTGTGAATTTATATGCACCGTGTGAAGTACCGATAGCAACCGCCAAAGCGTCCACTTTTGTTTCTTTTACAAAACGAACGGCATCATCCGGATCCGTCAGCAATTTTGATTTATCAATAGCACCTTCGAAACCGTGTCCGTCTTCTTTTTCACCTTTACCGGTTTCCAATGAACCGATGCAACCCAATTCACCTTCTACGGAAACACCGATTTGATGAGCAACGCCGGTAACTTTGTTGGTCACATCAGCATTGTATTCGTGTGTAGCCGGTTTGCCGTCCGGTGTTAAAGAACCGTCCATCATGACGGAAGTAAATCCGTTCATCATAGCGGAAAAACATACTTGCGTTGATGAACCGTGGTCTTGATGAACGCAGATTGGCAAATCCGGATACATTTCAACGCCGGCCATCATTAAATGTTTCAAAACGGCATCGTTGGCATAAGCACGTGCGCCCTTTGACATTTGAATAATAACAGGAGCATCTTTCTTTTTAGCGGCTGCTAAAATAGCCAAGACTTGTTCCATATTGTTGACGTTAAATGCGGGGATACCATATCCTTTTTCAGCCGCATCATCTAATAATTGTCTTAAAGTTACTAACATTTTATTTTCCTTTCTGTATGTAGTTAATTAAGTTTTGTTTATAAGATATCCAGAATTTTACACCCAGTAAAATTGTTATACCTAACACGATTGCGCCAATTCCCGTTGCTAACAATGACATGAACAAATTAAAGTAAGCAAACAACAATCGGACGAAAAATAAGATAACCATAAAGTTAAAAGAACGAATATCGTTTTGACGGGCAAAATATACCGCAACAAAAGAAATTGTCGTCAATGTCAAAATAATGCCCAAAATCGGATATGAAAAGAAAGCCCCGAACAACCCGAAAGCCGCAATAAAAATCACATATTTCAACGCCAAAGATGATGTTTTAAATACGGCAAGTGCAATGGGTGCCAATGATGCTAAAAATACAGCGTACAGGGAAAATAAATCCATTTGTCCCATAATGGATTTATGAACCGAAAAACCCCTGTAATAAGCACTTGCTTCAACATAAATTGAATCAACAAACACCACAGCGCAAATCGCCCATACTTTTGACCAAAGGCTTAATGCTTGTGTCAACGGGTGTTGGGGGACAAATTTGCGTAATGCCAAATATATATCAAAGACTAATGCCGTTATAATCATCAACACAACCGGCGAATTCAAGTTGCTCAAATACAGTAAAAATTCTCGTCCGTATGTTGATGCCAAGAACGACAAGAAAAATGCGGGATACCACATATCTGCCAACCATTTTTTTGTCGATAAAGCAACAAAAGGCAAAGACAATGATGACCACAAGAAAACGGCGTTTTCAATCGAAGAATCCAAATGGAATGTTTGTATTGTCAATCCGATTAAAGCACCAATAAGACCAATAGAACCCCATAAAAATCCTTCTTTTGCCATGACTTTGTTTCGTATGTGTGATAAATAAACACCGACATTACAAATAACGTATACAATAAATGTTGTTGATAAACGGACAATGGGTGGAATTTTATCATAATTGGCAGCAACAACGGCAATAATACCCAATATGATACATCCGATACCCAAATAGAACAAAGAATTTACCATAGATGCAAAATTTCTGGCCGGTAAATTTTTATAAATTT
This sequence comes from Alphaproteobacteria bacterium, assembly GCA_017632555.1. Next base: position 2,407 of record JAGBRF010000016.1, read on the forward strand.
CTTTTGTGTCGATTAAACCGGCATTTTCCCATCTTTTTAATTTTTCTTCTGTTTCAAAAGTTTCTTCAAAAGCTTCGATTTTTTTATATTGTTCTTTTGTGATTTTTTTCGATTTGAGTAATTTGTCTTGTAAAGTTTCCGTTTTTTTAGAACCCTTTTTAGCGGCTTTAACTAAAAGCCAGCCGACAAAAACCCAAAAACCGATAGTCATTAAAAGAAACAATCCTTTTTGCATTTCATTTATCTCCTTTTTCTAAAAAATCACGCCAATCCGTGCCATCAATCAACATTTGTTTAGCCATTGGCTTTTTGCCTTCAACACAACTGTAAACGATTTCAAAAGTGTGTCTTTGATAACGCCATTGATTAAACAACTTATCTAAACGGGCCGAATCTTTTTGCGGAATATAAAATTTATGTGAACCTGAAAAATCATCGATTTTGCAAGCCGTGCCCGTTGCATTATCCTTGACGCTTATGCGGTTATTTTGATACAAAATATAGTGACCGGCCAACAAATCACGGGGATCATATCCTTCTATTTTTATGCGCACTTCCTGGCCCAAATTACGTTGTTGATATAACAACCCGATCCAAACGGCAAAAACACACGCAGGAAGCAATAAAAATAAAAAGATAAAGGCTTTTTTCATCAATTCCTCTTAATTCGATAAAACACCTAACACCGCTTGTACCACATTTTGAACCGTCAGTCCAGCTTTTTCGTAAACTTTTTCGGCCGGACCCGATGCGCCAAAGTGTGCAATTCCCAAATTGAGTGAAGCATAACGTTCCCAACCGAAAGGTGAGGCCGCTTCTACGGATACACAAGGTGCTTTTCCCAAAACGGATTCTTTGTATTCTTCGCTTTGTTTTTCGAATAAATCCCAAGACGGCATAGAAACAACAGCGCAATCAACGCCACGTTCTGATAATTGTTTTTGGGCTTGTAATGCCAAAGATACTTCCGAACCGGTAGCAATCAACGTTGCCATACGATTTGATTTTGAATCGCTGACAATATAAGCACCTTTTGATGTCAGGTTTTCATCGGCTGATGAACGAATAAACGGTAAATTTTGACGACTTAAAATCAAAGCGGTCGGACATTTGTTGGTCAAGGCAATTTGCCAAGCTTCCGCACATTCCAACGCATCGGCCGGACGAATAGTGCATAAATTCGGCATAGCCCGTAACATAGCCACTTGTTAAATCGGTTGATGTGTTGGTCCGTCTTCGCCAACTCCGATTGAATCGTGTGTCAAAACGTAAGTTACCGGCAGATTCATCAAGGCCGATAAACGCATTGCCGGTTTCAAATAATCGGCAAAGACAAAGAATGTTCCACCATACGGGCGGAAAAATCCGTGTAATGCAATACCGTTCATCATTGCGCCCATAACGTGTTCACGAATTCCGTATTCGATATAGTTACCCGAAAAATCATCGGGTGTAATTACTTTGGATTCACTTGTGTTTGTCAGGTTGGATGCTGTCAAATCCGCACTTCCACCGACTAAATTGGGAATAAGCTTGACGGCTTTTTCCAATGCTTTTTGTGATGATTTGCGTGTGGCAAGCGTGGGCTTTTCTTCCACTAAAGAATCTTTATATTTTTGGAAACCGGCGGCAAATTCAATCGGTAAACTGCCCATCAGAGTTTGTGCCATTTCATCAAATTTCGGGCTTTTAACGGCTTTTTTCAACCATTCTTCATAAATGGCCGTGTTTTTGTCGGCGGCTTGTCGCCAAGCGTCCAAAATATCTGTTGGAATTTCAAAGGGTTTAGATTTCCAATTTAAAGCATTTCTTAAACCTTGCAATTCTTCATCACCCAACGGGGATCCGTGGACTTTCGGTGTGCCGGCTTTTGTCGGTGCGCCAAATCCGATAGTTGTTTTGCAGGCAATAAAGACCGGTTTTTGACTTTGTTGAGCTTGTGTCAATGCTTCTTCCAATGATTGTGCATTGTGTCCGTCTGCGGTCAATACTTCCCAACCGTTTGCTTTGAAGCGAGCCGCTTGATTTGTGCTGGTTGCCAAACTGGTTTTGCCGTCAATGGTAATGCCGTTATTATCCCATAAAACAATCAAATTATTCAATTTTAAGTGACCGGCAAAGGAAACGGCTTCTTCGCTGATGCCTTCCATCAAATCACCGTCACCGCAGGTAATGTATATTTTATGGTCGATTAAATCCGATCCGAAATGTGCCGCCGCCATTTTTTCGGATAAAGCCATTCCGACACCCATAGCAAGACCTTGTCCCAACGGGCCCGTTGTGGCTTCGATACCGGATAAAACACCGTATTCGGGGTGGCCGGCTGTTTTTGAATCAATTTGACGGAATTTTTTCAAATCGTCAATTTTAATATCCGAATAACCACTTAAATAAAGCAAGCTGTATAACATCGCACTGGCGTGTCCGCCGGATAAAATAAAACGGTCACGGTTCGGCCATTTGGGTTGAGCCGGATTAAATCTTAAAAACTTTGTCCATAAAACAGTAACAATGTCCGCCATTCCCAACGGTGCGCCGGGGTGTCCCGAATTGGCGCGTTGTACCATATCAGCGGATAAAAAGCGAACAGCATTTGCTAAATCATTTATTGAAGGCATTTATTTTTCTCCATAGTTAAAACATGGCGAAAGTATATGCTTTTTTTATTTGAAAAGCAAGGCGTGAATTATAAAAAAACCAGCAAAAATTATTTGCCGGTTTTTAATGTTCTTTTGTTTAATCTCTTTGTTTCGAAGTGTCTGGAATTATTGAATTTTGGTGTGTTTTGACAACGACTGGGCATTCATACTCATCATCATTTTCAAAAAATTCTTTAATCAGTTTTTCGGATTCTTCTTCGGTAAAATTACCGGATAACGTATCCATAAATTTGTCAAAGTCGTCTTTTCTTTCTTCCAAACGATTTCTGGGGTTCAAAAAGTATTCAACTGTTTTGCCGGTGTTTTCTTTTGCCGTCAAATCAACTTGTGGCAAAGAAGCCAAATAATTATAAACGTCCATTTTTTCGTTTGCTACGGCAAGTATAGCCGGCGTTCTGCCATACATGGTTCTTTTGTTGACATCGGCGCCTGCGTGGATTAAAAATTTGACCATTTCCAAATCGCCGTTATCAGATGCAATATGCAAACTTGTATAGCCGCATTTTTGGGATTTTTCGTCAATATCAAAAGCTTCGCCGCGTTTCTTTTTTTCGTTCATAAGAATTTTGAAAATAGCAATATTTCCGGTTTCGGCAGCTAAATGAATTGCTTTTTCTTTGTTGTCGTATTCGGCAATTTCAAGGTTGGGGTTGTGTCTTAAAATCATACGAACGGCCTTTATATCTCCGTCTTTTACAGCTTCCATCAAAACGGAACAACCTTCTGCGTTACGGAAATCAAGAAAGGTGTCGCCGGTGGATAAACGAGCATCATGCGGAACACGGTGCATTAAATATTCCATCATTTCATAATTTTTTGCTTTTAATGCCGTGTATAAAGTCGTGTGGCGTGAATTGCTGACTAAAAGCATCTTGCTTGGATATTTTTTGAAAAACATTCTTAAAATATCGTTTTGCTTTTTTTGAATCATAGGGAATAATTCGGAAATCAAGCGCATATTTGTTTCTTCTTCTTCGTAATTATTCTTATATGCTTCCATAAATTCTTTCGACATGATAGGCTCCTTTTGTTTTTCCGTAACATAAAACAGACTTCCTACCTTATCAAAAAAATAATGTTTTGTCAATATTTTTCTTGTTATTTTTTGTGTATGGAATAGTTGGTGGATTTTTTGTAAAAAATGCTTTTATTTTCTTGACGGAACCGGCGGTTTTTTCTAAACTAAACAGTATCAATAAAAAAAGGGACATCAAAGCGAATGACAAAAACATTAAACAAAGGCAAAATTACTGCGGTTCAAGGCAGTGTGATAGAGGTCGAATTTACGGATGATTTGCCGGCTATTTATGCTGAATTGAAAACGGGAAAAAACGGCGAATTGTTGGCCGAAGTGCAAGGTTATATCGATGAAAAGACAGTTTGTGCTTTGGCAATGGGGTCAACACAGGGGTTGTCACGCGGTATGGAAGTTGTTGATACCGGTCATCAAATTCAAGTGCCTGTGGGTCCGGAAACTTTGGGACGTATGTTTAATGTTTTCGGTCAACCGATTGACAAAAACGGCGCTGTTAAACCGGCGGCATGGCATGCTATTCATGCTTCGGCAATTCCGCTTGATAAACGTCAAGTCAGCCAAGAAATTTTTGTTTCCGGTATTAAAGCCATTGATTTATTATCTCCGATGGAACGGGGTGGTAAAGCCGGTTTGTTTGGTGGTGCCGGTGTGGGTAAAACGGTTTTGATTACCGAAATGATCAACAACATGGTCGGTCGTTATGAAGGTGTCAGTATTTTTTGTGGTGTCGGTGAACGTTCCCGTGAAGGTGAACAACTTTATCGTGAAATGCAAGAAGCTGGTGTTTTACCCAAAACAGTGATGGTTTTCGGTCAAATGAACGAAGCACCCGGCGTTCGTTTCCGTGTGGCTTTGTCTGCATTGACTATGGCGGAATATTTCCGCGATGTAAAAGGTCAAGATGTTTTGTTTTTGGTCGACAACATTTTCCGTTTTGTTCAGGCCGGTTCGGAAGTTTCCGTTTTGTTGGGACAAATTCCTTCACGTGTGGGTTATCAACCGTCTTTGGGAACGGATATTGCCGATTTGGAAGAAAGAATTGCCAGTTCTCAAAAAGCATCTATTACGTCAATTCAAGCGGTTTATGTGCCGGCTGACGATTTCACGGATCCGTCCGCCGTTCACACATTTGCGCATTTGTCGGCCAGCATTGTTTTATCTCGTCAACGGGCGGCACAGGGTTTGTATCCCGCGGTTGATCCGTTGCAATCAAAATCGAATATGTTGACACCGTTGATTGTGGGCGAACGTCATTATAAAGTCGCAACGGAAGTCCGTAAATGTTTGGCTGAATATGAAGATTTGAAAGACATTATTGCCATGTTGGGCTTTGACGAATTGCCGGAACATGATCAAAAGACAGTTCAAACAGCACGTAAATTGGAACGTTTTTTAACGCAACCGTTCTTTACGACAAATCAATTTACGGGTATGGAAGGTCGTTCTGTCAATTTGGAAGACACGATTGAAGGTTGCGAACGCATTTTGAATGATGAATTTCCTTATTTGAACGAAAATGATTTTTATATGGTCGGGTCTATTCAAGAAGTTATCGATAAAACAAAAGACAAAAAGAAGGCGTATGAAGAAGCCTTGAAAGCGGAGCAAGAGGCGGCATAAATGAAATTGAAAGTGACTTCTCCGATTGGCATTGTTCTGAAAGAAGAAATTCAAAAAATTGATTTTGAAGCTTTGGACGGACATTTTACTTTGTTGCCGCGTCATCAAGATTTTGTGACGGCAATGCCACCCAATATTGTTGCTTATCAAACAACCGATAATCAAATGCACTATATGGCGTGTAATCGTGGTATTTTGGTTAAAAAAGGTGATGGCGTTTATGTATCCGTTCATCGTGCTGTTTTAAGTGAAACATTGAATGATTTGGCTTCCGTTATTGCTATTGAATTTAAAAATGATGATGAACAACGCAAAGAAGTCAATACGGCTATGGCACGTTTGGAAGTCGGTTTGTCGCGTGGTTTTATGCAGTTAAAAGAGGTTGCTAATAATGACGGAATTTGATAAAACGGACGACAAAAAAGTGGAAAAGATGTTGATTCGCAAAGCCGAATTGATGAAAAATCGGCCTAATCGCACGTTTTATGCAGATTTTGGTATGGTGGCTTCTTTGGGCGGCGTTATGACATTGCCGATAATTATCGGTATTTTGGTGGGTGCTTGGTTGGATAAAAACTTTGCTGTTGCCAAATTTTCATGGCGATTGAATTTGATGATTGTCGGATTTTTCTGTGGTCTTTATTATGCGTATCGTTGGGTAAAATATCAAGGTGTTGAAAAAATCGATGAAGCTTATCGCAAAGAACGTGAAAGGTTGAAAAAATAATGGAAAGAAAAGACACGTTTTTGATGCTGTTAAACGAAATCGGTACGTCATCGATTGTTTTGTTGATGGTGGCGGGTTTATTCTTTGGTATAGCATTTACTTATACGCATTTTTGGGCAATTAAACATATTGTTTTGAAATCGGTCCATTTTAAAAAAATCATTTTTCTTTTGACGTTTGTGCGATTGTTTGTTTTTGCGTTGGTGTTGGTAATTGTTGCGCATTCAAATCATCCTGCCGTGCGAATAATATTGTTTTTTATCGGGTTTATGATCGGGCGGGTTGGTTTGATGTCTATGGCTAAAAAGGAAATTATAAAATGACGCAGTATGATGCAACAAAATTATTTGATATTCCTTTGAAAGACAGCGCAATGTCTTTGGAACAATTCGACCATATTTATTTATTCGAATTGTTCGGTTTGCCAATCAACGCCACAATCGTTTCAACATGGATAGTTATGGGCGTTTTGGTTTTAATATCTTGGTTGGCCACACGTAATTTGAAAGCGGACGGTCATGCCGGTAAAATGCAAACATTACTTGAATTGGCGGTCACTTGGTTGTCCGGAGAAGTTAAAGAAACAAGCGGTGATAATCCGATAAAATATATGGGTATGGGATTGGCTTTGTTTATGTTTGTTTTGGTTAGTAATTTGATGACAATTTTTCCGTGGTTCCGTCCGCCTACGGCATCGTTGAGCACAACGGCGGCGATGGCGGTTGTTGTCTTTTTTGCCATTCCGTATTTTTCAATTCGAAATGCCGGTGTAAAAGGATATTTGAAAAAATTTATTGAACCGACACCTTATATGTTGCCGATGAATATATTTTCTGAATTTGCTTCGACATTTGCGATGGCTTTGCGTTTGTTCGGTAATATGTTGTCAGGGATTGTTTTTGCATCCGTTCTGACATCGTTTTTACCATTTTTTGTGCCTTTATCTATGCAGGTTTTGGGTTTGCTGACCGGCTCGATACAGGCGTATATTTTTGCTTTGCTTGCGGTTGTTTACACGTCCGGTGTTGCACCCAAACAGGCAGATGATTCAACTAACTTGGAAAAAGGAGAAATAAATGGATAGTTTAGCTTTAATTGGTGCATTATCAGCATTAGGCGCATGTATCGGTATGGGAATCGGTGCTATCGGTTCTGCTATCGGCGAAGGAAATGCGGCTGCGGCGGCGTTGCAAGGAATGGCCCAACAACCCGATGAAGCCAGTCGTATTCGTTCAACGGCGTTTATTTTAATTGCGATGATTGAAACAACCGCAATTTATACATTCGTTGTTGTCATGTTGGTTTTATATGCAAATCCTTTCTGGGATAAAGCGTTGGAGTTAGTTACAAAATAGGAGTCGTAAATGGGTATCGATTGGTGGACTTTGTTGGCTCAAATCATCAATTTATTGGTGCTGATTTGGTTGTTAAAACATTTCTTGTATCAACCGATTTTGACGATGTTGAAAAAACGTCAAGATTTTATTGATGAAGAAATAAATCGGGCAAAACAGGCCAGACAAGATGCTGTTGCCGAAGAAGAAAAGTATCAACAAAAGCTTGTCCAATTCGATGCCGATCGCGACAAAATGTTTACCGAAATGCAAGATCAGGTTGATTCTTTGCGTGAAAAATTGACTGCCGAAGCCAAAAAAGATGTGGCTCACTTGCGCCAAAATTGGAAAAACGAATTGGAAAAAGAAAAACAAGCTTTTGACTTGTCTATTCAAAACGCAATTGTGAAAAATTTCAAATTGTTTGCATCAGATGCTCTAAAAGATATGGCGGGTGTTGAATTAAATGCTTTGGTGTTGAAAAAGTTTAAAGAACGCATTGAAAAAATGACACCGACACAACACAATCAATTTGCGCAAAGCGCTTTGTCGGCAAAGCAAATCATCATTTCAACGGATACGAAATTGGATGAAAAAACAAAGGCGGACTTGAAAAAGTTTTTGGTTTCCACTTTCGACTTGAAAGAAGAATCGACCAAATTGACTTTTAAGGTTGATGCGAATTTGATTTGCGGAATTCAAGTGCAAATCGGCGAACAAATTACTTCATGGAATTTGCAAAATTATTTGGAAGCTTTTGAAAACAATATGGACACAGCGTTTAACGAATTAATTCATCAGGGGGTATAAAATATGCCAGTCAAACAAACGGCAATGAAAGCCATTGAAGAAGGAGTCAAGAAAACAAATCCTGTTTTAAGAACGCAGGAAATTTCCGTTATTGAATCCATTACGGCCGGAACGGCTGTTGTGTCGGGTTTAAGCGGTGCCGAAATGAACGAAATGTTATCGTTCAAAGGCAACATTACCGGCATGGTTCAATCTTTGTCGGAAGGTCGCGTTGGCGTTGTTTTCTTGGATAATGCCGATTCGTTAAAAGCCGGCGATAAAGTGGCGCGTACGGGGCATGTATTGGAAGTCCCTGTCGGTGATGATTTGTTGGGACGCGTTATTGACCCGGTCGGAAAAGCGTTGGATAACAAAGGCAATATTTTAACAAAAAAACGCCGTCCGATAGAAGTGGAAGCTTATCCGATTATGGACCGGGCCCCCGTGGATATACCGCTTCAAACGGGTATTAAAGCAATCGATTCTTTTACGCCAATCGGGCGTGGTCAGCGTGAATTGATTTTGGGGGACAGACAAACCGGTAAAACCGCTATTGCAGTTGATACAATCATCAATCAAAAAGATTCGGGCGTTATCAGCATTTATTGTGCGATTGGTCAGCGTGCGTCCGCCGTTGCCGGTGTTATCGATGATTTGAAAAAATACGAAGTGATGAACAATTGCGTTGTGGTTGCGGCCTTTGCTGATGATGAAGCCGGCATGCAATACATAGCGCCTTATGCGGCAACGTCCATCGGTGAATATTTTATGGAACAGGGTAAAGATGTTTTAATCGTTTATGATGATTTGACAAATCATGCGCGTGCTTACCGTCAAATGTCGTTGTTGTTACGCCGTCCGCCAGGGCGTGA
>JAGBRF010000017.1 GCA_017632555.1 Alphaproteobacteria bacterium
AAAAGATTGTTTATGGTGCTATTGCTCGTATTGAAGAAAAAACAAAGCAAAACTGATTGGAAACTTTCCATGAAGCTTTGGAAAAAGTAAAACCTTTGGTTGAAGTAAAATCCCGCCGTGTTGGTGGTGCTACTTACCAAGTTCCTGTTGAAGTTCGTCCTGATCGCCGTCAAGCTTTGGCAATCCGTTGGATTATCGATGCTGCTCGTAAACGTTCAGAAAAAACTATGGAAGAAAGATTGTTCGGCGAATTGATGGATGCCGTTAACGGACGTGGTAATGCTATCCGTAAACGTGAAGACATGCACAAAATGGCCGAAGCTAACAAAGCTTTCTCACATTATAAGTGGTAAGGAGATATTACTATGGCTAGAACAACTGATCTTAGTTTATACAGAAATATCGGTATTATGGCGCACATTGATGCGGGTAAAACCACAACAACCGAACGTATTTTGTATTATACAGGTAAATCCCACAAAATCGGTGAAGTGCACGATGGTGCTGCCACGATGGACTGGATGGAACAAGAACAAGAACGCGGTATTACAATTACTTCCGCTGCTACAACGGCTTTCTGGAAAGGTCACAGAATTAACGTTATTGACACTCCGGGACACGTTGACTTTACTGTTGAAGTTGAACGTTGCTTGCGTGTATTGGAGGGTGCTGTTGCTGTTTTCGATGGTGGTGACGGTGTTGAACCGCAATCCGAAACAGTTTGGCGTCAAGCTGATAAGTACAATGTTCCACGTATTTGCTTTGCTAACAAAATGGACCGTATGGGCGCGGACTTTTATCGTTGCGTCAGTATGATTAAAGACCGTTTGGGCGCTCGCCCGATGGTTATGGCTATGCCGATTGGGGCAGAAGCTGATTTTGTCGGTATCGTTGATGTTTTGAAACAAAAAGCAATTATTTGGCATTCTGAAGACTTGGGTGCTACTTTTGAAGAAAAAGAAATCCCGGCTGATTTGAAAGACAAAGCTGCTAAATACTATGAAGAATTGGTCGAAATGGCTGTTGAAATGGATGATACAGCTATGGAAGCTTATTTGGAAGGTAATATGCCGGATATGGATACATTGAAAAAATGTATTCGTAAAGGTACAATCGAACAAAAATTTGTTCCTGTATTCTGCGGTTCTGCTTTCAAAAACAAAGGTGTTCAACCGTTGTTGGATGCTGTTGTTGATTATTTGCCGTCACCGATCGATATTCCACCGGCTCATGCAATCAGTGCAAAAGACGGTTCAGATGTTGATGTAGAATCAAAAGATGATGCTCCGTTTGCCGGTTTGGCATTTAAGATTATGAACGACCCGTTCGTTGGTTCCGTTACATTTATGCGTGTTTATCGCGGTGTTTTGGAAACCGGTTCTTATGTTTTGAACTCTGTTAAAGACAAAAAAGAACGTATCGGTCGTATGTTGTTGATGCACGCTAACCACCGTGAAGATATCAAAGAAGCTCGTGCCGGTGATATCGTTGCTTTGGTTGGTTTGAAAGATACAACAACCGGTGATACTTTGTGCGATCAATCAGCTCCGGTTATTTTGGAAAAGATGGAATTCCCAGACCCGGTTATTGAAATTGCCGTTGAACCAAAGACAAAAGCTGACGTTGAAAAAA
>JAGBRF010000018.1 GCA_017632555.1 Alphaproteobacteria bacterium
CTGCTGCCAAGCGAATGTAAGCTTGCGCCCCCGTACACCGCCAATCATATAAAAGAACCGGCTTTCCGTGTGACGGTGCTTCCGGAATACGCACGTTTCGCGGAATGTAAGTTTCATACACCGTCGGGCCAAAAAATCTTTTAACATCTTCCATTACCGACGACGACAAGCGGCTGCGTGAATCAAACATTGTCATCAACACCCCATGCAACGTCAATTTTTCATTGAAATTTTTTCTAACCTTTTCAATGGTTTTAAGCAAATCCGCCACACCTTCCAAAGCCAAATATTCGCATTGTATCGGCACCACAACCGCATCAGACGCTGTCAAAGCATTGACAGTCAACAACCCCACCGCTGGCGGACAATCGATGAAAACATAGTCAAAATCAACACCGGCAAGGGCTTGTTTTAAAAAATATTGCGGACGCGATGTGTTGGACAATTCAATATCCAATCCCAACAATTCTTTACACGCCGGTAAAACAGACAAACACGGAATTTTTGTTTCTACAATCGAGGACGCCAACGTATCCACGCCCGTTAAAACAGTGTATGAATTGTGCTGTTTTCCTTGACGAGAAACACCCCAGCTGACTGTGGCATTGCCTTGAGCATCCAAATCAATCAATAACACTTTTTTCTTTAAAGCCGCAACAGCTGTGGCTAAATTGACGGCTGTGGTGGTTTTACCCACGCCCCCTTTTTGATTGGCTACGGAAAAAATACGCATTTGTTTCATTTTTTATCCCTTTTTATAAGTTGTTCAATTTCAATAATTTGGCCTTTTTCATCGGTTTGGCTTTGATATAAACAATACGAAAAATCGTACTTTTTCAAAGCTTCCTGAATTTCGGCTTCTGCCCCCTGCCCTTTTAAAAATAAAAGATGTGTTTGCGAATGGACAAAAGGAAGACTGTAATCCAACAAAGTTGTCAAATCCGCCAAAGCACGGGCTGTAATCACGTCAAATGGTGCGTGTTTTACCCGTTCAATGCGTTGGTTTTCAAGGATTATTCGTATTTGACATTGACGGGCCACCTCGTCCATAAAACAACATTTTCTTTGATCGCTTTCCACCGCAACAATAGACCAAAATGGTTTTATTTCCTGTGATGTGATTTTATCCCCCAACGACACATTATCATACGGTAACGGATTGTCCCCCTGCTCTGCTTTTTTTACAGGAATGGCCGGCCATATCGGGTTTTGCGTTTGATTTAAAATAGCCAACACCAACGCCGGAAAGCCCGCCCCTGAGCCTAAATCTAATAAAGTTTTTGTTTGGGGTGGTATTAAGGGATAAAGTTGAGCACTATCCATAAAGTGTCTTTGAAAGGCGTCTTTCACGGTTAGGCGAGAAATCAAATTGATTTTAGATTGCCATTTTTCCAAAATTTGTTGGTAAATTTTGAATTTTTGAAGGGTATTTTTCGAAAAAACATCAAATTGTTTCACGTGAAACATTCCTTTCTTTTAAAATTTCACGCAAAAAATCAATTTTTAAATTGTTTCACGTGAATCATTTTTAAATTCATAGTTATTTTTAGACAATTTTGATAAAAAAGTCCAGTAAAAAATGATTTTTTATTCAAAA
>JAGBRF010000019.1 GCA_017632555.1 Alphaproteobacteria bacterium
AAGTTCGCAAAACCCGCAACATTCAACGTTCGGCTCGTCGCAAAGTTCCTTATCCGATTATAACATTGGTCGGTTACACAAATGCCGGCAAATCTACTTTGTTCAATTATTTAACTTCCAGCGGAGTTATGGCTGCCGATATGCTTTTTGCCACACTTGATCCTACTATGCGAAAGTTGACACTGCCTTCCGGAAAAGAAATTATCCTTTCCGATACCGTGGGATTTATTTCCGATTTACCGCATGAATTGGTAATGGCCTTCCGTGCCACCCTTGAAGAAGTTCTCAATGCCGATATTATAGTGCATATCAGAGATATTTTCAATGAAGATACGCTTTCACAGCGCAGTGATGTCTTAAAAGTTTTGGAAAGTCTGGGATTAAAAGATATTGAATATGCTCAAAACTATATCGAAGTATGGAATAAGGCCGATTTATTAAATCCAGAAGAGCATAATGTGTGGGAAAATCAAGCCTTGAAAAACGAAAATTGCATATTGCTTTCCGCACTTTCCGGAGAAGGATGTGAAAAATTATTGCAAATAATTGAACAAAAATTAACTAATTCGTATCTAAAATACAGTATTATGATTCCGAATGAGGACGGGAAAACCGCCGCTTGGTTGCATAAAAACGCCCTGGTAGAAAACATTGTAACGCAAGAAGGGTGTGACGTATACGAGGTGCAAATCAGTGCGGACAACTTGTCGCGTTTGGCTAAAACCGCCGGTAAAAATAACCGGATAAGCATAAGGAGAGAAACATGAAAAAGTTAACATATGTATTTTTATTGGCATTGTGTTTAGCCGGTTGTCGCGGTCCGGAATATAAATATGCATCTTATCAACAAAAAGTAGGCAGCCTAATAGGCACCGATGCAAAATTTTTGTATGCCCGTTGGGGAAAACCGACACAAGTTGTTCCAAAGGGAACTGATACTTTGGTTGTTACATATTACAGAACTACCGACAGTCTGCCGGTGAACAACATGATAAACAAATCAATTCGTGATGTTTATCAGGAAGTAATGGAAATGATTTATAAAGAACAGGCTCAAGCTCCTGCAAAATACAAATGCAAAACCGTATTCATCGTACGAAACGGCATTATAGTTGATTATGAATTCAGCGGTGACGGTTGCTACTAATCTGATTACACCACTTGAAAATCCCCGATTTTCTCATACTTAATAGATAAAAAACAAGGGAGGAAGTATGAAGAAATATACGGGGATTTTTTTTATGTTATTATGCGCCTGCGTTTCCAAGCCCTATTCACCTTACTTATATCAGGAAAAATTGGAAAAATGGGTAGGAAAGAACCGCGAACAACTATATGCTTATTGGGGATATCCGCAACAACAATGGAATATTGATGAAAACACTTCCGTAGTAAGTTATTATCAGACCGAACAAGCACCGACAGATGATGATTTCGAACCTTATGCCGGTATAATAAGTGCGGAGGCTATGGAAGAACCGCAATACGGATTACCGCCGGCACCGCCATTATTTTATTGCAAAACATCGTTCATTGTTCGCAACGGTATAATTGTTGATTTTGATTTTGGGGAATTTGCTGTGGAATTCCCATTTGGA
>JAGBRF010000020.1 GCA_017632555.1 Alphaproteobacteria bacterium
AAAATTTCCTTTAACAAATCGACATGTGCCGTAAAAATAATGTCTTGATTTTCAAAATCGGAAACGGACGTCCGTTCTGTTAAAAATTCCGGCATAAAATAGACTTCCTTGCCCGTTTCTTTTGATAAAGCGGCAGAAGTCCCCGGCAAAATAGTTGTGCGAATAAAAATCGGTGTATTATCCGGCAAGTTTCTTATCAAACTTTTGTATAAAGTCAAATCTTGACTGCCGTCCGGTTCTGTCGGCACGTGAAGGCTCATAAAAATCACATCACATGATGATAAATCGTCATTGAATCCTTTGGGCGGATCTGATACCAAAACTTTATGTTCTGTATTCTTTTCAATCCAAGCTTTTAAAGCGCCTCCAATGACGCCACAACCAACGATACCAACTATTCTTTGTGTCATTTTTTACCCTTTCAATATAATATTTTGTGATTCTAGCTGTAACACCCGATTATGTCAAGAATAAAATGTTTTCGCCCTTAAAACCTATCCGTTGCCGGTCAAAGAATCCAATTGAATATCAATGTATTCTCTTTGCTCTTTTTCCTTGCGTGCTTTCAAGTCTGCGGGGACATTATCAGCCTGCGGAATTTTTGTTTTTTCCAAAAATTCTTTGTCTTTATAATAAAGCGGTGTTTCACCCCGAATGGGTTGATGATAATGTGCTGCGTATAAAACCAACTGTTTGTTGATAGCCATATTCATAATACCGGTACCACCGATAACGCTATCTTTTATGCGCTTGATACCACCCTTTGTAACAAACGGATTTACGTCTTTACTGAAACCGACTTCACCGCCGTGGGAATTTTCAACAATACGTGTTAAAGACATCATACCGGCCGTAACTTTATTACGCGTTTCGATATTATTTTGACGCTTGATAATTTTGGCGGCAACAGAGCTTAAAACAACATCGGTTGTATCTTCGCCATATTTAGCGGAAATTTGGTGCCAATCTTGGACGCAAACCAAATATACGTTTCCTTTTGAACGACCGAATGTCACACCATCCGCAATAGATTGCAATTTGGGCATACGGCCGAAATCGTCCAAAATAAATTCAACGGCATACGGACCGACACCCCCTTCATTTTGCCCGTGTTCCATCAGATAACCGGAAATCATATTGATGAATAAAGAACAAACCGATCCGCCTTCGTTATTTACATACACCGTAAACGGTCTGTATTCGCCCGTTTTTTCATCTTTAACACCGCGGAAATCTTTATAAGAAAAGTCATTTGACGAAGTCCGTTGACGAATAGAACTGTTCTTAAATAATTCGATACCGCTTTGCGCCATAGACAAAACGGAAGAACGTTGTTTATCCGGCAAAGCATAAACTTGGTTCAATTCCAACAAAGCACGGCGACTGTATCCGTAAAAGAAAACTTCATTGACCATCGAATCCAAAATTTCTTGCCATACATCCAAAGAAACTGCGTTAAAGTCACCGGAATCACGTCTGGCACGCAATTCTTTTGTTTTTGCAAACATCCAGTTGTTTAACAAGTCCAACAGCATACCGAAAGAAGCTTCTTTTCCAACCCAGTTATGCGGTAAGGGATCCCACGTACCGACCGGCACGTATGAAAATTTATTCAACCTTTTGTTTTCGATGGCTTTTAAGGCATTTTCAACATCGGGGGTTTGTTGCATTCCCTGATAATAACTTTTCAAAACCTTCAAATCTTCATCATCCAAAGCGTTATCATTCAACCGAGCAACAAAATAATCGTTGGCTTTTGCTTGTTCCACTTTGTTTGTTACATAAATAGTTAACCCCGTCAAACAAGAACGTCCCGATTTTACCCAATACGGGTCAGTTCCTTCACGTCCGTCATAGTTCGCTTGCACCGGTCCGTCAGGAATTAAATATTCAACCAAAGTATCTATGTATCCGTCACGCCCTTTGTGTTGCGGTGGCATATTTTCACTGCTCAACGGATTCCAACAAGGATAATACAAACCTTCTTGCGGTTTATCCGCCAACGAAAAGTCCATATTGTAAACAGGCCCCAAAGTTGCACGATAACCACTGGTCAACTTTCTTAATTGTCCCGTCGGATCGTGAATAAACAAACATGCATTATCCGCCATCAAAATGTTTGGAATAATAACGCCTGTTGTCTTTCCCGAACAAGGTGCCCCAATGCAAAAAGCGGAACGTGTATCCGGCAAACGCATTTTGATTTTCTTGCCATAGTTACCCAAAAACAGATATTTACCTTTATCAAGCTTCATTTTTTTGATATCGCCGGGACGTGCTTCACGACCATATCCGAAATATTGCGGGCTATAACTGTACGGGTTGCAAGTCAGGAAATAACCAAAACTCAACAAAAACAACAAAGTCGGCAACATCGGCAATCGCCACATGATAAATGAAGCCCATTCATAATGACGCGGTTCGGACGTACATATCCGCCAAAACCAACTGCCGTATTGAGATAAAACATAAAACGGATTGGCGGTTGCCCGTTTCAAAAACGCTTGCGTATCCGCCCAACTTTCCGGTGAAAAGTTATTTCCGACATAGTATGAAAAAGGCAACACGAAAAACAACATTGCCCAGAAAAGCAAAAAAGCAATAAAGGTCCAAAAGCCCAAATACATCAAGGCTTTTTTTCTGTCTGCATAGGCATAGCTCATTGCGGTTCTCATTTTTCTATGCCCTCTTCTTCATGTTTGTTTTCTGCGTTCTTACTTTACGTCCTTGACGTGCCAAAGAACGTGTTGCGGTTTGTTGTGCTTCCATTGTTTTGGGTTCGGTTGCATTTTCCGTATCCGCCGTATCATCAGAAGTTTGCGGTTTTACCTTTAACGCCGGACGACCATTCTTCAAAGCACCTTTACGCACGATTTGTTTTTTTGCCTTTTCCGCTTCACCAAAGGCTTTTGCCCTTTCCTGCCGTTCCTGTTCGATTTTTTTCAGCATTAAATTCAATGTTTTTTCGGAACGTTCCGTAATCAATTTGGCGCGTTGTTGTTGCTTTTCCATCATCGCCATATTCAAAAAGTGACCTTTCGGAATATACACGCCGGACAAATTGACACCCGTCAAAACAATACCGGACAAATCAATATCTTCCGG
>JAGBRF010000021.1 GCA_017632555.1 Alphaproteobacteria bacterium
GGCAATCTTTAAGGTAACGACAGACATATTTCATCCTCCTTTTCCTTTGTTTCTAAATCAGCCAAAGCTTTATCGATTCTTTCATACGTTGTTTGAATTGCACTTTGCAGGGTTTCGATTTTTTCTTTGTGTCGATTTTGTTGTTGAATGCTGAAAACAACAGCATCTTCCAATTCTTTTATGGATTGGCTTAAATTTTCCAAAGCTTTTTTCAAATCTTCCATTTGAACCCCTTTCTTTTATATTTTCCGGCGCGTTTTGAATGCCGCCTGTAAAGTTCCATCATCCAAATAATCCAACTCTCCGCCAACGGGAACGCCATGTGATAAGGCGGTTACGTCCACCGAATACTTTTCCTTTATGTCCGTCAAATAAAGTGCCGTTGTTTGTCCGTCTATTGTTGCGGGCAAAGCCAAAATAACTTCCTTCACATCACCGGCTTGAAGTTTGCCGATTAAGGACGCTATGTTTAATTCATCAGGTCCGATTCCGTCCAATGCAGACAAGACCCCGCCCAAAACGTGATATAAACCGCGATAAGTGTTGGCTCTTTCCAATGCCCATAAATCAGCAATGTCCGCCACAACGCACAATTGTGATTTATCGCGTTTGGGATCCGAACAAATGGAACACGGCTCCGATGTATCCATATTTCCGCACAAAGGGCAGGGGCGAACGTTATTCATTACGTTTGTCAATGCGCTGATCAGCGGTGCCATGTGCGTTTGCTTTTTTTTCAGCAAAAATAAAACTGCCCGTCTTGCCGACCTAGGTCCCAAAGCAGGCAGTTTGGATAATAATTCTGTTAAAGAGTCGATATCCGTTTTAGACATTCCGACTCCCAATTAGAACGGCAATTCGAAATTATCCGGTAAATTCAATCCTTTTTTGATGCTTTCAAATGCTTTTTCTTGTGCGTCATCAACGCGGTCTTTTGCATTTTTCATAGCAACAATAATTAAATCTTCCAAAGTTTCTGTATCGTCCGGATTGACAACGGCTTTATCCAATTTGATTCTGACAGGAACAAATTTTCCGGTAATAACCAATTCGACAGCTCCGTTGGCGGCCAATCCCGTGAATTCTGTATTTTCCATTTTATTTTGAACGGCGGCCATTTGACTTTGAACAGCTTGAGCTTTCTTAATCATTCCAACCATATCCATCATATTTTTCATTTTATATCTCCTTAATAGTTAACGTTGTTTCATTTAGCATACTTGTGAAAAAAGGTCAAACTTTTTTTACATATTTATTTGGCAACAGTTCAGAAACTTTTACCAAAGCGTATTCATCTTTTTCATCTGGGACGACAACAATGGCTTCATTATTACTGTAATCCGAAATGTATTCCCGACATTTACCGCACGGCGAAATGATATAAGGCGGATTGTCACGAACGCAAGCAATTGCTTCAATTTTCAAATCCGGATTATTCCTTAATGCCATGCCGATAGTGATAATTTCAGCACAGGTAGAAATAGACGGTTGATACGTCCCGACATTCAATGCCGTATAAACTTTTCCGTCATTAGCCAATAAAGCGGCGGCCACAACCGTGTGGTGACCTTCTTTGCAATAGCGTTTTTTTACTAATTCTTGCGCTTCTTTTATCAAAAAATCGTATTTATGTTTATCCATAATTTACTCCAAAACAGCTTTGATACGGCGAACACCGGCGGACGATGCTTCTTCTTTCAAAATGCGGAAATGTCCCATCGTTCCGGTATGTTCAACGTGCGGACCACCGCAAATTTCTTTTGAAACATTGTCGCCGACTGTGTAAACTTTAACCTTTTCAGCATCGTATTTGTTTGTAAATAACCCCATAGCACCGGCGGCTTGCGCTTCGGCCAAAGTCATTTCTTCCATTTTTACTGGCAAATCAGATGCGATGATTTCATTGACTTTTTGTTCAACCAAAGCCAATTCTTCCGGTGTCATTTTGCGTCCGAAAGAAAAGTCAAAACGCATACGTTCAGCGGTCAAGTTAGAACCCCTTTGACAAATGTTGCCGTCAATGTATTTACGCAAAACAGCCTGTAAAATATGCGTTGCTGTATGGTATTTTGTTGTTTGTTCGGAATGATCCGCCAAACCGCCTTTGAATTTTTGTTCAGCACCGGCACGGGATTTTGCCTGATGTTCTTCAAAGCATTTTTTGAAACCGTCAACATCAACCGTAATGCCGTTTTCCGATGCAACTTCTTGTGTAAATTCCAACGGGAAACCGAAGGTATCATACAAATGGAAAGCCGTTTGTCCGTCAATTTGCTTGCTGTCGCCCAAACGAGCCATCACTTTTTCCATTTCTTTCAAACCGGATTGTAAAGTGCGCTTAAACAAAGTTTCTTCTTTTTCCAAAGCTTCCACAATAACCGTACGATTTGTTTCCAGTTCCGGATAATATTTTTTGTGTTTGGTAACATACATATCCGCCAAAATTGCCAATACGTTGTCGTTGACATCAAGTTGCTTTAATGCGCGGATAGCGGAACGAATAATCCGGCGCAAAACATATCCTTGTTCCGTATTGGATGGTTTAACACCGCGGACATCACCCAAAATAAATGTGGCAGCACGGACGTGATCGGCAATTTTACGGAAAAGCTTTTCATTTCCTTCGTATTTTTTACCGCTGATTTGTTCCAATTTGGCGATGACATCGGTAAATAATTCGGTTTTGTAAACGTCGTTTACACCGTTCATAACGCGTAAAACACGTTCTGTTCCCATACCGGTATCAACATTTTTTTGTTTTAACGGTTCGAACGTACCATCAGCCGT
Source organism: Alphaproteobacteria bacterium (assembly GCA_017632555.1). The sequence continues at coordinate 2,788 of JAGBRF010000021.1, forward strand.
TTTGTTATATTGCATAAACACGTCATTCCAAATTTCCATATATTTACAACAGTTGCAAGACGGACCGCAATTCGGACCGCAAGCCGGTTTTGACAAATCGTTGATGAACATTTCCGTATCGGTACCGCAAGGACCTGTTATACCGGCCGGACCCCACCAGTTATCTTCTTTTGTAAAGAAAATTTGGTCATCTTTCAGACCGCATTCTTTCCAATAACCAGCCGTTTCTTCATCTTTCGGAATAAATTCGTTTCCGGCAAAGCAAGTCACTGCCAATTGTTCAACGGGGATTTCAAGGTATTTTGTTAAAAATTCAAAACTCATTTGAATGGCTTCTTTTTTGAAATAATCACCCAAGGACCAGTTGCCCAACATTTCAAAGAAAGTCAAATGCGAAGTGTCGCCGACTTCGTCAATATCGCCGGTTCTGATGCAACGTTGAATGTCGGTCAAACGAGTGCCGGCAGGGTGCTTTTCGCCCAATAAATAAGGAACCAACGGATGCATGCCGGCCGTTGTGAATAATACAGTCGGGTCATTTTCCGGTATCAAAGAAGCATTTTGAATTTCCTTATGTCAGTGATTTTTAAAGAAATCCAAGTACATATTGCGCAATTCATCATAAGTTAATTTTTTCATTTTAAACCCTTTTTTCTGTCTGTCATTTTTAATATTTGCCGATTATACAAAAAGAAAAAAAATCCTGCAAGACTTTTTTTATTGTTTTTAAGGAAAAAAGAAACGTTTTTTTATGTTCTTTCACGCAAAGTAATAAAATTTTTTAACGAAAAACTTGACAAAGCAAAAAATATATGATAAACTCCGCGCAAGAGTTGATTTTTTTGAAAGTAATTTTATCCGAAAGAAAGGGAAAAAATGAAAGAAATGACAGATTGGTATGATACATGGGAAAAGGTTGATTGGAAATACGGTTCCGATGAAAAAGTCTGTAAAAAAGTAAAAGAATTGATTGCGGCCGGTGCTGACGTCAATGCGGTAAACTATGATGATGACAACCAAACACCATTACACATGGCAGTTGAAAATAATCGCGTAGAAGTAATCAAATTATTGATTGAAAACGGCGCCAATGTAAATGCACAAAACCTGAATGATATCACGCCGTTGAATTGGACATCGTTTGATTCTAAAATCGGTGCTATTACGGTGTTGCTTGAAAACGGTGCCGAGACGGAAATCAAAGATATGTTTGGCAGAACACCGTTGATGAACGCTATTTGCAGTAATCACGAAGAAGTTGCTATGTTGTTGATAGAAGCCGGCGCCGATGTGAATTCGCTTGATAATAACGATTGGTCTGTGTTGCATGGGGCGGCTTCTTATTGCGGATTGGATGTAATCAGAACGTTGTTATGGCGCAGAGCAAACATAAACAAACAAAATCATAACGGCCGGACGGCTTTGCATGCCGCGGCTTACAGCGGTCGTGCTGACGTTGTTCGTCTTTTGATCGAAAACGGTGCTGATATAAGTATCAAAGATACAAATGGCGAAACAGCTTTGGATTTGGCTATTGAAGAAAGTCATGTCCAACATCGTCATGTCAGCCATACGGAAACAATCA
>JAGBRF010000022.1 GCA_017632555.1 Alphaproteobacteria bacterium
GTTAAAACAGAATGTCTATACCGGCTCTGTAAGCATAGTAATCATCGCAGTCAAATGTATAATTGCCTGTCAATCCTACGCCGGAAAAGAACGAACCTTCGCTGAATTTGTATATCAAAGAAGCCCCGACATCGTGGTATTTGTCAATAAACAAATCCGAACCGGTATAAAGTGTATAACTGTATGCAGTGTTGATGGCCCAGTCATCTGAAATATCCCAACGAACTTGTGCACCGTTTTTATACACCCAGTTTTTCAAATCATAATCGACTTCATAATCGGCAACTTTAACAGAAAAGTCGCGGATATATCCGGCCATATTTGTCATTGAAACGGTTACGGGACCCATTGGAACTTGCATATTGCTGGTCAAATTTCCGGAATAAAGTAAACCGCCGGAAATCATATCTTTTGAACCAATGGCACCGACACGCCCACCCGGAACAATGTCCCATTTGAATTTTTCAGCTTTGACCAAAGGAACTTTTAATCCTAAGCCCACTTGTCCGGCAAAATATTTTGAACCGTCCAAGTCAGCGTATGTCAAAGGCATATCAAACATCAAAGCCCAACCGCTTTCACCGAATTTGAATGTTTTTGCCAAAGGTAAAGAAATGACGTCTGTTGTTTTATTTTCATTGTTGAACTTGAAATGATGACGGGAAGCATTCGGGGAAATGTAAGAAACAAAATTACCCAAAACACCACCGCCGGCACGATGGAAAGATGCATCTGTCATCATTGCCATCATAGAAGACGGGTTACCGGCAACGGTATCAAACGGCGTATCTTTAACAGTAGATTTTAAAACTTTTTTCAACAAACCGTCTTTGTTTGATTTTAAATAATCTTTCAATTTTTTAAAGCTGTTTTCTTGCGTGCCGTCATCACTTGTAAAAAGCTTATCAATATCGGCGGACGGAACGTTGAAAGTCAAGTTTCCCGAACCATCAAATTTTAATTCAATCATAACTCCACGGAAATTGATCCAACCGTCTGCGGCAGACGTTTTATCATAACCGCTGATAATTGAATCCAAAGCACCATCTTCGTATTTATCGAACAAATCTATGACAGATTTGAATGAACGTGTTTCATCGATGGAAGAGCTGGCCTGTGTTACATGCAATGTGAACATATCGGCTTTTGCCGCAAAAGCCAAAGCAGAAAAAGCAACAGCCAAACAAAGAATTTTTTTCATATGATTTCTCCTTTATAACAAAAAATTATAAGAGCATACTATCATATGAAAAATAAATTGCAAGGGTAAATTTAATCGTTGTCGCCAATACGTAATGCTTCAATAAAGGCGGATTGCGGAATTTCCACTTTACCGAATTGACGCATACGTTTTTTACCTTCTTTTTGTTTATCCAACAATTTGCGTTTACGGGTAATATCACCACCGTAACATTTTGCCGTCACGTCTTTGCGGTAAGCGGAAATATCTTCACGGGCGATAATTTTGCCACCGATAGCCGCTTGAATAGGAATTTTGAACTGATGACGCGGGATTAAATCCTTTAATCGTTCGCAAATTTGACGACCGCGGCGTTCGGCTTGTGAACGATGGACCAAGAACGACAAAGCATCAACCGGTTCGGCATTGACCAAAATGGAAACCTTTACCAAATCACTGGCTTGATATCCGATCAATTCGTAGTCAAAGCTGGCATATCCGCGTGAAATGGACTTTAACCGATCGTAAAAATCAAAAACGATTTCGTTCAGCGGAATTTCATAAACCGCCATGGCGCGATTACCAACGTATGTCAGATTTTTTTGAACGCCACGTCTTTCGGAACAAAGCGTCAATATCGAACCCAAGTATTCATCCGGAGTCATGATGGTGGCTTGAACCCACGGTTCTTCGATTTTTTCAATTTGGGTTACGTCCGGCATATCGGCCGGATTGTGCATATCAAAGACTTCGCCGTTTGTCAGATGTATTTTATACACAACGGACGGCGCAGTTGTAATCAAATCCAAATTAAATTCGCGGTCAAGTCGTTCTTCAATAATGTCCATGTGAAGCAAACCCAAGAAACCGCAACGGAAACCTTGTCCCAAAGCCATGGATTTTTCGGGAATAAAATGGAAACTGGCATCGTTTAATTGCAGTTTACCCAAAGATTCTTTCAAATTTTCGTATTCGGAACTGTCCAAGGGGAAGAAAGAGCAAAACACAACAGGAACGCTGGGCTTAAATCCGTCCAAAGCCTTTGGTGTTGGTCTTTTTTCATCGGTAATGGTGTCGCCGACTTTTGTTTCACCAATGCTTTTAATACTGGCGGTGATATATCCGATTTCGCCGGGGTAAAGGGCATCGGTTTCTTTCATCTTTGGTGAAAAAGTCCCGACTCTGTCCACGCTGTGCGTTGTGCCGGCGGACATCATCTTGATGTTCATTCCTTTTTTCAAAACGCCGTCAACAATGCGAACCAAAATGACAATTCCCAAATAAGAATCATACCAACTGTCAACCAACAAAGCTTTCAGTGGAGCCGTTTCATCACCTTTCGGTGCGGGAATACGATTGACAATAGCTTCTAAAACATCTTGTGTTCCAATACCCGTTTTGGCGGAAATCAAAACGCTGTCGGAAGCGTCAATACCGATAACATCTTCAATTTGTGTTTTAACCCGTTCCGGTTCGGCGGCGGGCAAATCGATTTTGTTGATAACGGGAACAATTTCATTATTTGCATCAAGTGCTTTATACACATTGGCCAAAGTTTGTGCTTCCACACCTTGCGAAGCATCAACAACCAACAAAGAACCTTCGCATGCGGCAAGTGACCGGCTGACTTCATAACCAAAGTCAACGTGTCCCGGTGTGTCAATCAAGTTCAAATGATATGTATTTCCGTCTTTTGCCGTATATTCCAAACGAACGGTTTGTGCTTTAATCGTGATACCGCGTTCGCGTTCAATGTCCATATTGTCCAACAATTGTTCTTTCATTTCGCGTTTGGAAACCAAACCGCAATATTCAATCAAACGATCGGCCAAAGTCGATTTGCCGTGGTCAATGTGGGCAATAATGGAAAAATTTCGAATCTTTGTAATATCGTGCATAAATAATCCTTTTTGCCAAAAGTATATTCAAAAAAACAAAAAAAGCAAGATGTTTTAAATGCTTTTTCGCTTGTCAATTAAAAAGCTTTATTTTATAATGAGCCCAAAGGAGATTAAAATGAAAAAAATAATATTTCTGTTGTGTTTGCTTTACGCCGGCGTTGCCGTTGCGCAAGAAACAATTGCTTTGCCGTCCACTTTCAATGAAAATAAGATGGTTCTTAAAAAGAAAGATGCGCACGGAAATTATATTCCGCTAAATCAACCGATTGCCGAAGAAGCCGAACAAGAAGAAACGGCCGAAAAGCCACAAAAGGCGGAAGAACCGAAACCGGACAGAAAAGCCATGGCTTCAAAGCAAATGGAAGGCATTCAAAAACGTGTCAAGGAAATGAATTTTGAAAAACCGAAAGAACCAAGAAAAATGCGGTTAGTCAAACCAAAGGAAGAAGAAAAACAGGACGCTGAACAGGAAGAAGAACAACCTCAAAAGAAAAAACGTACACGCAGAATGAAAGCGGTTGAACGTGATTACGGTATTCAAAAAACAACGTTCGGGGAAGAAACCCGTAAAAAAATAGAAGTGCCGAAAAAACCGACTTTCAAAACACCAACAATGTCAAAAGCAATGACGGATTTCAAAAAGGAAAGTATTCAATATAAAGAATGCAATGACGATGATCCGAAATGCAAAACATACGAAGTAGATGAAGAAGGGCAGGTTATTTTCAAATGAAAAAATGGTTCGTTTTATTATTGCTTTTTTTAACGGCGTGTGCCACGGAAAATCCGTTAAAGGATTTGCGTTTTCAACCGATTTCTTCCGGAAATTATACAGTAGCTTCATGGTATAAAATCACAAAAGCCGGTGCACCGTTAAAGGTGTATATCGAAGGTGACGGACATGCTTTTGACAGCAAAGGGCAACCGACAAGTGATCCGACACCGGAAGGTTTGTTTTTGCGTAAACTGGCCGTTGATGATAATTCGCCGAACGTGGTTTATTTGGCTCGGCCTTGTCAATACCTGATGGGGCAAAATTGCTGTGAAAAAGATTGGACAACAGGTCGTTTCAGTTCGGAAATAATCAGTTCAATGGAAGCGTCTGTCGGTGTTTTGATGAAAAAATCAAAAGCACCAAAAGTTGTATTGGTCGGTTATTCGGGCGGGGCAATGATTGCTTCACAAATTGCCGTGCGTCATCCGAAAGAAATCCAAAAATTGATTACAATTGCCGGTGTTTTGGATAAAGATAAATGGACGGATTATCATAAAGATACACCGTTGACGGATTCAATAAATTTGGACATTTCCGCATTAAAGGGAATACCGCAAACACACTATGTCGGGGCAAAAGATGATATCGTTCCGCCCAAATTGACTTTTGAAATTTTGGGCAAAGACAATCCGAACGTAGTGGTCGTTCCGTCTGCGCGTCATGATAAGGGATTCGATAAAATTTATGCGGACGTTTGGAAAGAACGTTAACGGGTTTCGTATTGGTCTATTGCTTCCAAAACAACCGAATATTCCAAATTCAAACGTTGGCGTGTTTGATTGGACAAGCGGGGTGAACGCAATTGTCTTTCCAAATCTTTTTTTCTGAATAAAAGCGTTTGCATATTTTTTTCGGAATAACGGCTGCGCATATTTTCCAATAATCTTTCGGTCAATTCTTCCGAAAACATTTTTTCGGTTTTCGGTTGCACATTCGAATCTTCAACTTCTTGTGCAAACGAAGCGGACGCCAACAGAACAAAGGCAAAAAGCATTAAAAATAATTTCATTTTTATCTCCTTTCTCATTATTTTATGTATTTTTTTTCATCTGTCATCAAAAAAATGTTTATTTTTTTTTATTTTTAGCTCATACTTGATACCAGAACAGATACGGAGGTAAAAATGACAGACTACATTCGGCCCAGTTGGGATGAATATTTTTTGGAAGTAATGCATGCTTTGGCAAAAAGGGCGACTTGTGATAGGGGACGAACAGCCTGTGTCATTGTGAAAGATAATCAAATTTTGTGTTCCGGTTATGTCGGATCGCCTCCCGGATTGCCGCATTGTGATGAAGTCGGCCATTTGATGAAAGCCGTGACTCACGATGACGGTACAACAACAAATCATTGTATGCGAACAATTCATGCCGAACAAAATGCAATATGTCAAGCGGCTAAACGCGGTATTTCCATTGAAGGTGCAACTATTTATTGTAAAATCGCTCCTTGCAGAACGTGTGCTATGTTGCTGATTGCTTGCGGTATTAAACGTGGTGTGGCAGAATACCGTTATCAAACGGGTGGCGAAGGCGAAGAAATGATGAAAAAAGTCGGTATAGAAATTAAATATATCAATGACGAAACAGTCGGTTATGAAAAAAAGGACACAAAATAAATGACTAAAATATGGGCTTTGTTGGACGATCGTATGGGCAATAACAATCAAGTATTGGGTGTTGCCGAAGCTTTGGATTTGCCTTTTGAAACAAAAAAAATTGCCTACAATAAATTGATTTTTTTGCCGAATTTTTTGCGTGGTTCGACCATGTTGGGTGTTGATAAAAACAGTTTGGGTGAAATTGATTTACCTGCGGAACAATTGCCCGATTTGATTATCGGTGCCGGTCGGCGTATGTTTCCTTTAATGCGTTATTTAAAGAAAAAATCAGGCGGTCGAACAAAATTGGTTCAAATGATGAACCCCGGTCTTTTCGGTTTCAAAGAAGCCGATTTGATTGCTTTACCGCGTCATGACAGCTATAAGGGCCATGCCCCGAATGTTATGCGTACTTTGGGATCACCCCATCGGGTGACAGAGCAAAAATTAGCAGAAGAATTGGAAAAATGGCGCTCTGTTTTGGAAAATTATGAACAACCGCGTGTTTCCGTTATTGTCGGCGGTTCAACAAAGAAAGCACAATTTACCGCCAATATGGCAAGGGATTTGGCTTTCGGCGTTTTGGATTTGAACCCGGGGGCTATTTTGGTAACGACTTCACGGCGTACACCAAAGGACGTTATTGAAACGTTAAAACAAATATTCCCAACGGAAAAGACATATTTTTATCAATTCGGTGATGCCGGTGAAAATCCGTATTTCGGGTTGTTAGCATGGGGCAGTCGCATTGTTGTCACGGGTGATTCTATGTCAATGTGTTCGGAATGTTGCGCAACCGGCGTTCCTGTTTACATTTTTGCCCCCACCGGAACGATGAGCAAAAAACATACTCTGTTTCATAAACAACTTTATGAAGCAGGTTATGCCACGGCATTGGGATGCGGTCAAACAGCATTTGGCGGACGATTGAATTCAGCGCAGGATGTTGCCGATAAAGTTCGTTCTTTATTACCGACAGAAGAAAATTAGTTTTTTTCGTTCTCGGCCAAAGGCAAATCTTTTTTTACCTTTTCCAACGCTTCATCCATAATTTCTTGTTGTTGTTTTGGAGAATCCGGCGTTACAATTCCGGTTGAAATGATAATTTTCCAAGCATCATCAACACGCAACTTTAACGGAATAATATCTTTGCGATTGACAAAAATCAAAAAACCGGACGTTGGGTTGGGGGTTGTCGGAACATAAACGCTGATCATCTTATCTTTTTTGAAATGTTTTTGAATACCCGAGTAAACGTCACCGGTAACAAAAGCAATTGTCCATAATCCTTCCCGCGGATATTGAGCCAAAACAGCTTCACGGAAAGCTTTGTTTTGACCGCCGCCGACAACAGTTTCCAATATTTTTTGTAATCCGTTATAAAGACCGGATACAACAGGCATTTTGGATATGGCTTTGTTTAAACCTTTCAAAAGAGCTGTCCCGATAAATCCGCTGGAAATCCAACCGA
>JAGBRF010000023.1 GCA_017632555.1 Alphaproteobacteria bacterium
AAAATAAAATTCATAAAATCCCCTTATGTCTGAATCGACTATAATGTCCTTTTGTTTTTTTTTCAATCAAAAAATATGCAAAAGTTTCGAAAAAGAAGTTGACACAAAAGAAGAACTAATGTAGAACAAAACAAGAATATTTGTGAACAACGGGGGTAAGATGCTGACCAAAAAACAATATAAGCTTTTGATGTATATTGCCGAAGAGCAAAAGAAAAAAGGGGTTTCACCTTCATTTGAAGAAATGCGTGACGCCATGGGATTAAAATCAAAGTCCGGTATTTTCCGGCTTTTGCACGCTTTGGAAGAGCGGGGCTTTGTACATCAGCTTCCTTTTCGGGCACGTGCGTTAGAGGTGTTGAAAGTTCCTTCGGAAATGACTGAACATCCAAAAATTATTTTACCAAAGCCCAACACGTCGTCTTCTGTGGTTGATATGGAAAAAACGACTATTCCTCTTTTGGGAAAAATTGCGGCCGGTACACCGATAGAGGCTATTTGCATTCCCGAAGATTATGTGGATGTTCCATCGCAAATGATGGGGCGTGGGGAACATTACGCCCTGACGGTAGAAGGTGATTCCATGGTTAACGCAGGCATTTTGAATGGCGATACCGTTATTATAAAGCGGACGGAACACGCCGAAAACGGTGAAATTGTGGTCGCTTTGGTGGATGGAATAGAGGTAACGTTAAAAAGGTTCCGTCGTTCGGGGACGTCGATTGCCCTTGAACCGGAAAATCCGGCCTATCAGACACGCATTTTACCGGCTGATCGTGTGGCGGTTCAGGGAAAATTAGTGGGATTAATGCGTAATTATTAAAAGGGACTTTTTATGAAAAAACAACAAAAACAAATTCCAATGGCGATTGCTTATGATTTTGATGGGACGCTTTCCCCCGGAAATATGCAAGAGTATGGTTTTATGCGCAAATTGGGATACAAAGATCCGGTTGAATTTTGGTCAAAGTGTGAAAAGTTGGCACAAAAACAACAGGCGGACAGTGTGTTGGCCTATATGAAGACAATGTTGGATGAATCGGCACGAAAAGGTGTTTCTTTTTCCAAGAAAGATTTCCGTGATTATGGGCGTTCCGTTCGTCTTTTTAAGGGCGTCTCGACTTGGTTTTCCCGTATAAATGCTTATGCGGCGGAACGGGGAATTTGTATCAAACATTACATCATTTCTTCGGGATTGAAGGAAATGATAGAGGGGACATCCATCGCCAAAGAATTTGATAAGATTTTTGCTTCGTCCTTTATGTATGATGAAAAAGATCAGGCTTTTTGGGCGGGTGTTGCCATCAATTACACAACCAAGACGCAATTTTTGTTCCGCATTAACAAAGGGTGTTTGGACATCAACGATAATAAAGGCATCAATCATTATTTGCCACAACGGAAGCGTGCCGTTCCTTTTTCGCAAATGGTTTACATCGGTGACGGGACGACGGATATTCCTTGTATGCGTGTGGTGAAATCCAGTGGCGGATATGCGATTGCCGTTTATCAAGACAAAAAGCAACCCCAAAATCTGATACAAGAGGGGCGTGTCAATATCGCAGCGCATGCGGATTATTCACCCAACAGTGCGATTGATAAATA
>JAGBRF010000024.1 GCA_017632555.1 Alphaproteobacteria bacterium
AAAGACACAGATAAAATCATTTTGGAAAAAGCCGAGACTTTATTAAACAAAGGTGTTGATATTCATATGGCGGTTATTCAAAAATATAACCGAACACCATTGATGTGTGCTGTGACAATGGGAAAAGAAAAGTTTGTTGATTACTTAATTTCCAAGGGTGCCGATGTGGACAAAGCAGATTCCTATGGCTTTACACCGTTGATGGTGGCTTCTGTAAAAGGAAACACCCCAATTGTCCAAAAGTTGCTTGATGCCAAAGCCGATGTGACAAAAAGACGAAAAGGTATCAGCGCTTTGGATATGGCAAAAAAATACGGACACGAAGATATTGCCAACTTACTGACGGCCGGAATAAAAAAACTTTCCATTTTCTCACCTTTACGTGCCGGTGGCAGACGATAAAGACAATAAGTTTACATGTTTTTTCCTATTTTCCAAACCGTTCAAAAACGGATTTGCCGGTATAGTGTGCTGTTTGCCCCAATTCTTCTTCAATTCGGATTAGCTGATTATACTTTGCCATACGATCGGAACGGGAAAGCGAACCCGTTTTGATTTGCCCGCAATTCGTTGCAACGGCTATATCGGCAATGGTGGCATCTTCCGTTTCACCCGAACGGTGCGATAAAATGGCGGTATAGCCCGCACGCTCCGCCATTTGAACGGCGTCCAACGTTTCCGTCAAAGTGCCAATTTGATTGACCTTTACCAAAATGGAATTGGCAATCCCCAGCTCGATACCCATTTGCAATCGTTTGGAATTTGTCACGAACAAATCGTCCCCGACCAACTGGATCTTATTGCCCAGCCTGTCCGTCATCATTTTCCAACCCGCAAAATCGTCTTCTGCCATACCATCCTCGATGGACATAATCGGATAGTCTTTGACCAATTTTGCATAGTATTCAACCAATTGTTCGGCGGTAAAGGTTTTACCTTCCCCAGCCAAAACATACTTGCCGTTATCGAAAAATTCACTGGAAGCCGCATCCAAAGCCAACACAACGTCTTTGCCCGCTTTATATCCGGCCGTCTCAATTGATTTGACAATAAAATCCAACGCCTGTTTGGCCGAAGCGATATTCGGAGCAAACCCGCCTTCATCACCGACATTGGTGTTCATACCGGCCTGTTTCAAATTGGATTTTAATGCTTGAAAAACTTCCGCCCCCATACGAACAGCGTCAGCAATCGACCCCGCCGAAATCGGCATAATCATAAATTCTTGAATATCTATCGGATTATCGGCGTGCTTACCTCCGTTCAAAATGTTCATCATCGGAGTTGGCAACGTATGGGCAAAAGTTCCGCCAATATAACGATACAATGGCAAACCGACAGAACAAGCCGCCGCTTTTGCCACCGCCAACGAAACACCCAAAACGGCATTCGCACCCAAACGGGATTTGTTCGAAGTTCCGTCCAAATCAATCATCTTTTGATCGATTGCCACTTGATCTTCCCCGTCCATTCCGATAACAGCATTTGCCAATTCGCCATTGACGACATTGACCGCCTTTAAAACACCTTTTCCGTTAAAACGGGATTTGTCACCGTCACGCAACTCAACGGCTTCATGTACACCGGTGGAAGCACCGCTTGGAACGGCCGCCCGACCAAAAGAACCGTCCGCCAACAACACATCAACTTCAACGGTTGGCGTCCCGCGTGAATCCAAAATTTCCCTGCCCCTAACATCAACAATTTCGGTCATTTTTTTACTCCTTTTCTATAAAAAAATCCTGTATAAAATCTGTTTTAGTGCAGACCCATCCTTTTTCAAGCACTTTTTTGTTGATTTTTTCTTTCTTTTATGATATAGTCCCCAAAATCTGAACAACTTTATTTGTTTTTGTATTCTGAAAGGATGTTCTGAAATGAACAATTTTGATTATGAAAAAGAAATAAAGGAAGCAAACGAAAGAATAAATGTTTGGCGCAGGACTTCTGACGCATTTTTCTTGACGATGACATCGTCTGCGGCTGTTTCTACGATTGCATTTATTTTTAAGTTGTTCAACATTCCGGGGGCTCCACGACTTTCTTATTTATCTTTATGTACCATCGGTTCGTATTCCGTGGTTTCGACATTTTTCATGGCCGCCATGGCTAACATAGTGAAAACGGAATCGGTTTACGAGCGCGATTTTTTGAAACGAGAGAAAGAAAAGCAAAGTCAAAGGGGTGAACGAATATACATCGTTGAACAAACTCCGCCGGAAAATACGCAAGTAAAAACTGCGGACGGAATTGTCTCCTTGAAAAAAGTGTCTCATTATCAATCTTGTAAAGGAAAAGAAACAAACAGTAAAGAACGATAGGTAAGAAAAAAAGTGCGGGTAAAGTCCCGCCTTTTTTTGTTGGTAATGCAAAAAACTTTAAACGTGTTTTTTGTAAGAAATATCGTTTTTAAATGATAAATTTGAAAAGAAAGGAAAAATAAAATGATTTTTTATGGTGAATTTGAAAAAGACAGAGATATGGCTTCAAAACAAAA
>JAGBRF010000003.1 GCA_017632555.1 Alphaproteobacteria bacterium
CAATCCTTTTTTATTTTCATTTTTTTTGTTGTTATTGGGAATGTTGCCGTGGCGTGTGTTGTTTTTATCACATTATGCCGTGCCGATTGTGTATGCCAGCTTATTTTTTTGGACGGTTTTTTGCCCGTATTTATTACCGCCAGCGGCCGTTTTTTTGTTGGGATTATCGGCTGATTTATTGACTATTTCTCCGTTGGGTTATTACACATTTTTGTTTTTGATTTTTTATTGGGGCATTTTGTTGGAAAGACAATTCCTTATCGGTCGATCCTTTTTGTTTTTATGGGGCGCTTTTTGTGCGTTTGTGTGTCCGTTGATTATATCGCAATGGTTGTTGGCGTCCTTGTTAAACTTGTCATGGCTTTCGTTTTGGTTTTTCTGTGGGCAAGGCATTTTGTTGATGGCAATTTATCCGTTTATTTCCATCTGCTGTACACTTTTATATCAAAAGTATTTGGAGAACTGAAATGTCTTGGGAAGCCAGTGGTGGAAAAAAAGTAAAGAAAAGAACGTACATTTTGGCGATGGCGATGTTCTTTTTTTCGTTGTTGCTTTTCTTTCGTATGTTTTTTTTGCAAGTCATAGATGCGGAAAAGTATCGAACGTTGGCCGAACGTAATCGTATTGCTATACGTCAAATAGCGCCGTCCCGCGGGTTGATTTTCGACCGCAACGGATTGCCTTTGGCGCAAAACAGAAAAACTTTCCGTGCAACTATAACCGCAGAAGACACAGGCGGAAAAGTATCCGATGTTTTGGATAAATTCAAAAAATTGGTTCCTTTGGAAGACGAAGAAATTGAACGTATATTAAAGGATGTCAGACGGCGTAAATCTTTTATGCCTGTTCGTGTAAAGGAAGATTTGACATTTGAACAAATGGCGTCATTACAATTGAATATACCGGAATTGCCGGGAATTTCCATTGAAGAAAACTTGATGCGCTCTTATCCGGAAAAACAAACAAGCGCCCACGTAATCGGTTATGTTTCTTTTATAACGGAAGATGATTTGAAAAATAACGAAGAATTGCAAAAATTACCGGACGCCAGAATTGGTCGTATCGGAATTGAAAATTCTTTTGAAAAAGAATTGGCGGGAACGCCCGGAACACGCCGAATGGAAATAAATGCTGTTGGTCGGGAAGTTCGTGAATTGGAAAGACAAGAACCGATTGCCGGCGAAGATATTTATTTATCGTTGGATGCCAGATTACAAAAAATCGGTTTCGAAGCGATGAAGGACGAATCCGGATCTGCCATTATGATGGACATTAAAACGGGCGAAATTTTGATGTTGGTGTCAACGCCTTCCTTTGACCCGAACATTTTTAATTATTCGGTTGATTCTAAAACTTGGAAAGAATTAAACAGCAACGAACGCCGACCGATGTTAAATAAATCAATATCGGGCGGATATTCCCCGGGTTCTACTTTTAAAATAGTTGTTGCTTTGGCCGGATTGGAAGCAGGAGTTATTAAACCGACAACCAAAATCAACTGCGAAGGAAAATTATATGTCGGGGACCACCCGTTCCACTGTTGGCGTAAAAGGGGACATGGCGAATTAAACTTGATGGAAGCATTACAACATTCTTGCGATATTTATTTTTATGAAGTGGCCAGAAAAGTCGGTGTCGATAAAATTGCGGAAGTTGCGGAACGATTGGGATTTGGTAAAAAAACGGGCATAGAATTAAGGGGCGAACGTGAAGGGTTGTTGCCTTCACGGGCTTGGAAAATGTCGCAACCGCATGGCGAACCGTGGCGTTTGGGTGATACAATGAACTTGGGTATTGGGCAAGGATTTTTGGTTTCTACTCCGATGCAAATGTTGCAAATGATGGCATGGGTTGCCAATGGCGGTTATATGGTCAAACCGACTTTGTTAAAACAACCGGAAACGGAAGAAATAAAAGCTGAAAGTTTGGATTTTCAGCGTAAATATTTGGACGAAGTTATGTCGGGATTAAAGGCCGTTGTCAACAAAACGGGCGGAACGGCATATCATACGCGTTTTGATGTCAACGGACAACTTATGGGCGGTAAAACGGCCAGTACGCAAATTCGGCATATTTCATTGGCTGAACGGGAAGAAGGTATAAAACAACAACATGAATTGGCATGGAAAGATCGGGATCATGCTTTCTTTGTCGGATATGCGCCGGTCAACAAACCCCGCTATGCGATTGCTGTTGCTGTTGAACACGGTGGCGGTGGTGGTGCGGTTGCCGCGCCGATAGCCAGCTCAATTATGAAACAAGCTTTGGAATTGGAATTGGAAGATATAGAAAACAAACGTCAAAGACGGCAGGAAAGCATTTCAAAAATCAATTTGAAAAATAAACCGAAAATTTTTCGTCCCGTTTTTATAGATGAAGAGGAGAGCATAAATTGAGTTTATTTTTAGCTAAAAATTGCTACTTTAAAGATTTCGAATTGTCATTCAAAGACCGTTTGATAAATATGAGTTGGTCTTTTTTCATTTTAATTTCGGCCGTTGTTTTTATCGGTTTGACTTTGCTTTATTCCATTACGGGCGGTTTTACTTCATGGACAGAACGTCAAACAATTCATTTTGCAATGGGTTGCTGTGTCTTTTTTGTCATAGCCCTTTCGGACTTAAAGCTTTGGATGAAATATGCGTATCTTATTTATGCTTTGACGTTGGGTATGTTGTTTGTCGTAGATATTCGTGGCGCACTGCACATGGGGGCGCAACGTTGGATCAACTTGGGCTTTATTCAAATTCAACCGTCAGAATTGATGAAAATTGCTTTGGTTTTGGCTTTGGCACGTTATTTCCATTCCAGCGATGATGAAGACGTAAAGAAAACGACCCATTTAATCATTCCGGCAATAATGACCGGTTTGCCTGTCGGGCTGATTTTATTGCAACCCGATTTGGGAACGGCGATGATGTTGGTTTTTGTTATGGTCGCTATTTTTTGGATTGTAGGTGTTCAATGGTGGAAATTTGCCATAGTCGGTTTGTCGGGTTTGTGTGCAATACCGATTGGGTGGCAATTTTTGCACGAGTATCAAAAGGACAGAGTTTTGACTTTTTTGAATCCGGAACGTGATCCGTTGGGGGTCGGGTATCACATTATGCAATCAAAAATTACGTTGGGTTCCGGAGGTGTTTTCGGTAAAGGTTTTATGCAAGGAACACAAAGCCATCTGGATTTTATTCCCGAAAAGCATACGGACTTTATCTTTACTGTTTTATCGGAAGAATTTGGTTTGGTTGGTTCCGGATTTTTATTGTTGCTGTATATGATAATTATTTTTTGCGGTATCAGAATGTCATTAAAAAGCTGTAATTTCTTTGGCAAGATTTTGGGGTTGGGATTGACATTCAACTTTTCATTATATGTTTTTATCAACATTGC
>JAGBRF010000025.1 GCA_017632555.1 Alphaproteobacteria bacterium
CTTGGCTAAAATGGGATATGATGTCGTTGCTACTGATTTAGTACCGAAACATGTTGAAGTCATGAAGAATAAATCCAATAAATTGTAGAATTTTCAATGTATGGTGGCGGATGGCTTGGATTTAAGTATGTTTAAAGATAGCTCATTTGATATGGTTCTAAACCTTGGGCCGATGTATCATTTATTTAATCAAAAAGATAAAAAACAAACAATCAAAGAAACGCTACGTGTTGCCAAGAAAAATGCGGTTTGTATGTTCGCTTATTTGTCTCATAGTTCTATAATGATCAGTTATGGTTTAAGAAAAAAACATGCCAGCGAAATGATTTCTTGGATGGATAAAACAGGCAGAATGAAAGATATTCCTGAAGTAGTTTTCAGCGGTTTTTATGTGGAAGATTTCAAAAAACTGTTTTCGAG
This sequence comes from Alphaproteobacteria bacterium, assembly GCA_017632555.1. Next base: position 421 of record JAGBRF010000025.1, read on the forward strand.
AACAAAGACGCAATACATTACAAATGTTGCCACAGATGGTATTGCCCCTTTAATGAAGGAATGGGTTGAAGAGTTATCCAAAAAAGATTATGAAGCTTTTTTGAAATGGCATTTTATGACCTGTGAACGTTTAGATCAACAAGGATTGAGTTCCCACTTGCTTTACATTTGTAAGAAAAAATAAAAAGCGATTTAGTTTTTTAATCCTTTTGCCAATTCATCGGCCAAAGTATCAAGTTCGGCTTCCTGTCCGGGTTTCAATGCCGAACGAATACTGATTCCGTCCCCGATAAATGTAATGCCTTTCAACGTTTCCAAAATCGCTTTCATTTGATTTTTGGCACAAGGGGCCCATGAACCGTTTTCAATTAAAGCAACAGTTCGATTGCACAAAGCGTGCGCTTTTATATCCGACAAAACGTTTTCCATCGCTGGGAAAATGCCTGCGTTGTAAGAAGATGAAGCAAAAACCAAATGGCTGGCGCGGAATGTTTCGGAAACAATCCAAGACGGATGCGTTAAAGAAGCATCATAAACACGGATATTTTTAACACCCTTTTGACCCAATTTGAATGCCAATAAGTTGGCGACTTCTTCGGTGTGTCCGTAAACAGACGCATAAACAATGACAATGCTTTTTTCTTCGGGAGTGTAGGTGCTCCATTTTTGGTATTTGTCCAACAGCCAAGATAAATTTTTCCGCCAAATCAAACCATGTAAAGAGCAAATCATTTGAATATCCAAAGCAGATGCTTTTTTCAAAACGGCTTGAACCGGTGCACCGTACTTTCCAACTATGTTGGCGTAATAACGGCGGGAATCTGCCAACCATTCGCGTTCATAATCAACTTCATCGGCAAATAAATTTCCGTCAATGGCATTGAATGAACCAAAGGCATCTGCTGAAAATAAAATTTTATCCGTGGCATCATAGGTCATCATAACTTCCGGCCAATGCACCATCGGGGCCATAATAAATGACAACGTGTGATGTCCGGTGTTCAGGGTGTCTCCTTCTTTAACCAATAAAGTTTTGCCCGTAACGTCCAAATCAAAAAATTGACCAATCATTGTCATTGTTTTGGCATTGCAAACCAATTGAACGTTTGGATAAAGTTTTAAAATTTCATCTATTAAAGCACCATGATCCGGTTCCATGTGTTGAATGACCAAATAATCCAACGGGCGACCATTCAAAGCCGTTTTGACATTATCCAAAAATTCTTTTTGAACGGACGCATCGCAAGTGTCCATCAAAACGGTCTTATCGTCCAATAAAACATAAGAATTATAGGAAACTCCGCGTGGCAGAGGATAATAATTTTCGAACAATTTTAAGTGGCGATTATTTGCGCCGACATAAATCCAATCTTTGGTAATGTTTTGAATCGTTGCCATTTTTTTATCTCCTTTGAATAAGCGTGCTTATTATTTAGATGTTTTGCATTGTTTTTTCAAATTTTCCATATTCAAATCCAATTTGATTTTATCCAAAATTGTTTGAACAATTTTTTCCATCATTGAATTTGGGCTGTAATCAGCTTTTGCCGTGAAATTGACCCGACCTTCGTTAAGCAATTGGCTGGCCACTTTTTTGGCCTTGGCATCGTCTGATTCATAAACGGCAATGGAATGTCCGTTTTCATTTTTAACCAAACGCATGCAAGGAACATCCGTTAATCCGTCACCGACATAAATCATGTGGGATAAAGGAATATAACGTTTACTGTCCGGAATAAATGCGTTGATTTCCGGATCGTTGATGTTCAAACACCCTTTGTTGATACGGAAAATGAATTGTGTTTTTGCCGTATAGTTTATTGCCATTGCCGGCCAAACAGCGTCCCCTTTTTCATCATACATAAACGAAGAAGCGTAAACGTGTTTGAAATTTTTGGAAATGGGATTGCCCATAATTATTTCCGTTAAACCGGAAGAAATAACATAATGTTCAACGGTCAATCCGTGCTTTTTCCCGTATTTGTTGATACGGTCAAACCACGTTTCGACACCCGGGAAAAGCGGTAAATTTTTACCGCATTCGCAAAGTTCTTTTTTTCTGAAAGGGATGTTTTTTGCGGCAGCTTCCTGCAACATTAAACGCATATAAGCCAATATATCATCGGTGTGCGTGTTATCCCTTATCTTGTTGATTCTTTCCAAAAAAGTCGGTACATCTAATCCGATTTTACGTGTGAAATCGTATCCTTGCATAATTCCGGGAATCAACGTTCCGTCAAAATCATAGCAAATAGCAACTCTTGTTTTTTTCATTTAAGATCTAATTTCCTCATAATCTACATCAATGATATTATCATCGGTTACTTTGCGATAATGTTTATGCACTTTTTGTCCCGCTTGTGCTTGTTTTAATATATCGTTCCACATTTTGCGCACCCGGTACATGTGCCAAGCGCCCAAAAGGAACATAACAATGAAGACCGGTAAGAACAGCCACCAGATGAAGAATATCAAATAAAACACTGCAAAAAGAAAGAGTACGTAAATAATATAAGCTAAAATTTTTTGTAATTGTGACATTTTAATTTTCCTTTTTTTGTTACAAAGAATACATAAGTATTCCGTTTTTTTATTTCAAGACTTGACCAAGTTCTTTCCTCTGCAAACTCATCAGCAGTATAACCAAAAGTGTTTAGAAAAGCAACTTTTTTTTATAAATAAGGATTTTTTATATTCGGTAATGCACGGCTTCATACGGTTGCGTGTATTGGCCTTGAAAGAAAAAGTCCGCCTGCTCATCATAATAAAATCTTAAAGTGGAGGTTTGTCATGAAAAAAGGTTTTGCTTGGGTAATTATTGCGGTTTTGGGCTTTTTAATTTTTTACGGTGTCAGAATAAAACAAAAAGAAAATATGCCGACAACGGCGTTGGCACAAAAGCAAACAGAATCCATCGTAACCGTTCAAAAAATGCAAAGCGTTCCCATTGTTTTATCACATGCTTATATCGGTTCGATTATTCCAATTCATTTGGTGGAAATTCGTCCATTTATTGCCGGTTTTATAGATGAAGTACATATAAAAGGTGGCGATTTTGTCAATGCTAATCAACCGCTTTTTTCATTGGAACAAGCGCAATATATTGCCCAAATGGATTTACAAATGTCCAATATTATGAATTCTTCGGCGAACTTTGAAAATGCCAAAATTTACTATGAACGATTGCAAAAGGCCGGCGATAAGGCCGTTTCCCAAAGTGATTTAGATTCAGCCAAATCAAAATTTTTGATGACAAATGCGGCGTTGGGTGCTGCGGTTGCCGAATATGATGCGGCAAAGGTTATGTATAATTATACGTTTGTAAATGCCCCCATCAGCGGTGTTTTGGGAAATGTGACAATAACAAAAGGACAATATGTTTCACCCGAAAGTGCCCCTTTGGCTTATTTGGTGCAAACAACACCGATGCGGGTCGTTTTTTCCATTCCATACACAACTTATTTGCAAGAAAAAATGACCAATCCGGACGCTTTGTTTGCGGATAAAAAAATACGCTTAAAATTGGCGGATGGGCGCTTTTATGATATGACGGGAAAGGTTCAATTTTGGGATAATACGGTCAGTTCAACGACCAGTTCGGTTCAAGTTTTTGCCGACTTTGAAAAAAAAGACAGAATGTTGTTGCCCAATGCGTATGTTGATGTGTTGATAGAAGAAAACATCCCCAACGCTTTGGTTATAGCGCAAAAATTCGTCACGATGAAACCGGAAGGTTATTTTGTTTGGACGGTCGGGACAGACGGTCATTTGCATGAAAAACAAATAGAAGTTTCCGAACAATTGATTGATAAAAGTTTTTATTTTGTCACAAACGGATTGCAAGAAGGGGACTTTGTCGTAACAGGAAAGACAACGCAAACGGATGATAAAAATCCGGTTCAAATGAAAATAGAACCGACACAATTGCCCGCATTGAAGGGAGAAAATAAATGACTTTTTCCGCTTTTTTTATTCATCGTCCGCGTTTTTCAATCGTCATTTCTTTGGTGATGGTTTTGTTGGGGTTGATGGCGCTTGCCGTTTTGCCGATTGCACAATATCCCGACATTACGCCCCCGCAAATTATTGTTGAAGCAAATTACCCGGGCGCTTCTGCCGCGGTATTGGTTGATACTGTTGCCGTGCCGATTGAAAATAAATTAAACGGGGTGGAAGGCATGCTTTATATGGAATCATCAGCCGATGATACGGGGTCTTATAAGCTGACTATTACCTTTGATATCGGAACGGATCCGGATATGGCGCAAGTCAAAGTCGAAAATCGTTTGCAACAAGTAACGTCTGAATTGCCCGCCATTGTGACGCAGGAAGGTTTAAGCGTGACAACGCAATCTTCCAACATTTTGGCAATGGCCGTTTTGCGTTCGCCAAATCAAACATACGATGATTTGTTTTTAAGCAATTATGCTTATACAAATTTGCAAAATCCTTTGGCACGTGTGAACGGGGTCAGCGATGTTGAAATTTACGGTCCGCAAAACAGTATGCGAATTTGGCTTAATCCGCAAAAGATGAATTCTTTACACATTTCTTCATCAGATGTGGTCAATTTAATCGAAAGCCAAAATATTCAAGCGGCGGTCGGTTCTATCGGTTCTGCCCCCAGCCCGAAAGGCAGTCAGTTGGTTTTATCTTTGACGGCAAAAGGATTGCTCATTTCAGTAGAAGATTTTGAAAATATCATTGTTGCAACTTCCGAAAACGGCGGAATTGTCCGATTAAAAGATATCGGAAAAGTTGAAATCGGTGCCAATACGTATTCCATTTCAGCCAATTATGATAATGCGCCGGCGGTTGTTTTGGGATTTTCGCAAACGCCCAATTCAAATGCTTTGGATATTATGAAGAATCTGACAAAAGAAATGGACAAGCTTTCGGAAAGTTTTCCGCCGGATATGGAATTCAAAATGGCTTATGATTCTACAACTTTTGTGCGGGCGTCTATTGAAAGTATCGTTGAAACGTTGTTTTTGACTTTTCTGTTGGTGGTGTTGGTGGTATTCCTTTTTTTGCAAGATCCGAAATCGACTTTAATTCCGACAATTACAATTCCCGTTTCTTTAATTGCAACCTTTATTGTGATTTATGCGTTGGGTTATAATTTGAACATTTTGACTTTGTTTGCAATGATTTTGGCCATCGGTTTGGTAGTGGACGATGCTATTGTTGTGGTTGAACGGGCGCAGTATTTAATGCAAACGGAAAAATTGAATGCAACAGATGCGTCAATAAAAGCCATGGAACAAATCAGCGGGGCGGTTGTTGCAACAACTTTGGTTTTGTTATCTATTTTTGTGCCGGTTGCTTTAATGGCGGGGATTACCGGAAAAATATATCAGCAATTTGCCGTCACCATAGCAACGGCGGTTGTTTTTTCGTCAATCAATGCTTTGACATTATCGCCGTCTTTGTGCGCCATTTTTTTGCAAAAAGATGAAAAGAAAAAAGGTTGGTCGGAAAAGATGTTTTCTCCGTTTAATAAAGCATTGGATTGGAGCAGGGAAAAATACTTATCCGTTGTTCATTTTCTGTGTACCAAATTGGCGTTGATGAGTTTGGTTGTCTTTTTTGTAATCGGTGCAATCGGATATTTATTTTACATTATGCCGACTTCTTTTGTGCCACAGGAAGACCAAGGTTTAATTTTCGGGTCGGTTCAATTGCCTCAAACCGCCAGCATCAACGAAACGCAAAAATTATTGGATAAAATGGGGAAAAAGATATTGAAAATGGACGGGGTGAAATACTTTATTTCCATTGCGGGCGCCAGTATGTTGGGCGGAAGCGGTGAAAATATCGGATTGGTTGTTGTCGGTTTAAATGATTGGGACGAACGTAAAACGCCGAATTTGTCTTTGCAAAGCATAAACACGCATTTGGTGGAAGGGTTCAAAGACATACACGAAGCGTCCATCGATTTTTATGCATTGCCGTCAATCCCCGGCGTGGGTAACAGTGATGGTTTGTCCTTTGATGTTTTGGCTTTGGATTCAAACATGACAACGGAACAATTTGCCAAAATGTTGAATCAATTTTTATTATTGATGAATCAAAACAAAGATTTTGAATATGCTTTTTCGACTTTTCGGGCGGATACACCGCATTTGTATTTAGACGTTGACCGAACAAAATTGGAAAGTTATGGCGTTTCGGTTTCTTCTTTGTTTGAAACATTACAAAATAATTTGGGTTCAAGATATGTCAACAATATCACAATGGACGGGCAAATAAATAAAGTCATTATTCAGGCTGAATATGATTTCAGAAAAAGCCAAAGAAATGTATTGGATTTATATGCTTATTCGGCAAACGGAACACCTATACAAGTGCGTAATTTTGCCACGCTTTATACCGTTGTCAGCCCGACTATTCTATATCGACACAATCAATATATGTCAGCATCGGTTATTGCTTCGGCATCAAATGGTGTCAGCACGGGACAGGCAATCAGTGAAACGGAACAAATGGAACAATCGAACTTAAAAGCCAATGGGGGCGGTATCGCATGGACGGGATTGTCTTTGCAAGAAGTCGAAACACGTGGCCTGGCGGCTATATTGATCGGTTTGGCGATTATATTCGGATATTTGTTTTTGGTTGCGTTGTATGAAAGTTGGTTGGTCGCTTTGTCCGTGATGTTTTCAAACGTGTTTGCGGTGTTGGGGGCTTTGCTCGGACTACATTTTTTGAATTTGCCGTTGTCTATTTATGCGCAGTTGGGATTGGTCTTGTTGATTGGGCTTGCCAGCAAAAACGCCATTTTAATCGTGGAATTTACATTGGATTATCGGCGTTCGGGTATGGACGTAGTCACCGCTTCCGTCAAAGGTGCTTCGGAACGTTTCCGCGCGGTTTTAATGACGGCTTTAACATTCATTTTGGGTGTATTCCCGATGGTTGTTGCAACGGGGGCAGGGGCGGCCAGCCAAAGAGCCATCGGCACGGCGGTTTTTTTTGGTATGATTTTGGCAACATTGGTGGGAATTATCTTTATCCCGGCATTGTTTGCTTTGTTTGATACATTTGCAGAACATTTCGGACATTCGCTTAAAACAGTTACAACAAAGGAAAGAAAAAATGCAAAAAAATAATGTTATTCGAATAGCGGTCAGTATTCTGTTTTTATGGTGTTTGTTCGGGTGTATGGTCGGTCCCGATTTTGAAAAGCCAACACTTTATTCCAACACGGAAATTGAAAAAGCGTTGGATTTGAAACCGTCCGAAGAAAAAGTAAAAGATTCGTATTCGATTTTTAATGATCCCGTTTTGAATCAGTTATTAAAAATGGCTGTGGAAAATTCGCCGTCCGTTCGTATGGCAATTCAACGGGTAAAGCAGGCGCGATTGTCCGTCAAAATTGAACAAGCAAAGGGATTGCCGACTTTGGACGCAACCGGGCAATATCAATATGTGAAAGAAAGCCGAAACATCGGATATGTTTTTGATGAGGACATTTATCAAGTCGGTTTGGACGCCACCTGGGAAATTGACATTTTCGGCGGACAACGCCGGGCCACGCAAGCGTCTTTGGCAAATGCGGCGGCAACAATAGCCAATTTGGATAATGTTTATGTGTCTTTAAGTGCCGAAGTTGCTTTGGCATATATCAATTTCAGACAAGGACAAAGCACGCAATCGTTATTGCAAGAAACATTGAAAACGCAAAAATCATCTTTGGAATATATGAAATCTTTGCATAAATCCGGATTGGTCAGCCAAGACAAAATCAACCAAGTGAACGTATCCGTTCAAAACACGTTGGCCGAATTGGCATCGGTTCAAACCAAAACAGAGCAGGCGAAAAATCAGTTGGCTTTGCTGACGGGACAATTACCGAATAAGTTAGATGATTTATTGAAAAGTCAAACGAATAATTTGCCGGATAAAACCTTTGATGTAAACCGTTTTTTTGTTATTTCGGCAGATGTGATATCCAACCGTCCGGATGTGAAAGCGGCGTTGTATAATCTGATGGCTGAAAATGAAAAAGTAGGTCAAGCAACGGCTGAATTATATCCCAAAATTTCTTTATCGGCCATGTTGGGTTTTCAATCATTACATTCGAATAATTTGTTGAATCATAAAAGCTATGCGTATTCTTTAACGCCGGCATTTACAATTCCTTTGTTTTATTTCGGACAGTTAAAAAATCAAATTGAAATTCAAAAGGAAAAATATGAAGAAGCGTTTGCTCAATACGAAAACACTTTTTTGACGGCGGCCGAAGAAATAAAAAATGCTTTGGTTGGTATTCAAGGCGCACAAAAACAATATGATTCAGCCCAAAACAGTTTATCTGAAACGGAAAACGTTTATCATTTGAACGAAAAAAGGAAAAGTGCCGGTTTAATAAATCAAATCGAATTGGAACAATCGAAAGTGCAATTATTATCTATGCGTCAAAAATCAGTCAGTGCAAATGCCGAATTATATTCAGCCATTGTGCGCTTTTTTAAATCAATCGGTGCTTTGATATAAAAAATTCTTTCTTTTTTTTGAAAAAGCGTGTTATAGTGAAAAAAAACGAAAGGATGATGGCTTATGGTAAAAATTGCTCCCAGTATTTTATCGGCTGATTTTGCCCGTTTAGGACAAGATGTGGCGGATATTTGTCGCGATGGTGCGGATTTTGTTCACGTAGATGTGATGGATGCTCATTTTGTGCCGAATTTGACGTTCGGTGCTATGGTGTTGAAGGCGATTAAACCTTATTCAACAGTGCCGATGGACGTGCATTTGATGATGACCCACCCAAAAGATTTTATACAAACATTTGTTTTGGCGGGTGCTAACCGATTGACTATTCATCAAGAAATTGAAGAAGATATCGGCGAATTGCTTTCCATGATTCGTTCTTCGGGTGTAAAAGCGGGCTTATGCTTGAAACCGCAAACACCGGTTGAAACGGTTATACCTTACTTGGATATGTTGGATTTGATTTTGGTTATGACTGTTGAACCCGGTTTCGGTGGTCAATCGTTTATGGAAGATAAATTACCAAAGATAACGGCATTGAAAAAAATTATCGGCAAACGTCCTATTGAAATAGAAGTCGATGGCGGTATAAACGACAAAACGGGTCGCGCTTCTGTTCAAGCCGGTGCTGATGTTTTAATTGCCGGCAATTATATTTTTAAGGCCGAAAATCGTAAAAAAGCCATCGAAATGCTTAAAGGAAAATAAGAATGACAAAAATTATAGTCGTTGAAGACGAACAAGGCTTGCAAACGATTCTGAAATATAATTTGGAAAAAGAAGGTTATCAAACCGTTCCTGTTATGGACGGCAAAAAAGCCATTGAAACAATTTCAAGTGAAGATCCGGATTTGGTATTGCTTGATTGGATGTTGCCACATGTTTCCGGCGTGGAAATTTGTAAAACAATACGTCAAAATCACGACCTTCGGCATATTCCCGTTTTGATGTTGACGGCGCGTGGTGATGAGGCAGACAAAGTTTCCGGTCTGTCAATTGGTGCCGATGATTATATGACAAAGCCGTTTTCAATACCGGAGTTGATGGCGCGTATTAAAGCATTATTACGGCGTGCGCCACCCAAACCACCGAAACAGGCAAAAACATTTGGGGATATAACGGTTGATTTTGATAAGAAACAAGTTATGCGTGGTGAACGTATGGTTCATTTGGGGCCGACTGAATTTCGTTTACTGCAAATTTTCCTTGATGATCCGGAACGCGTTTTGTCCCGTTCTGAATTGTTGAAAAAAGTTTGGGGTGATTCAATTTACGTTGAAGACAGAACCGTTGATGTTCACGTTAAAAGATTACGTCAAGCATTAAATGCCGGTGGCGAATATGATATTATTCGTACGGTGCGTTCTGTCGGATATGCTTTGTCAGAAGCGAAAAAAAAGTAGTTGTTTATTCACAAATTGTTTACTTTTTTATGCTTTAATTCAAGCGAAAAGTAACGAAAAGGGCAATGTAAATGATAAAAAAAACGCCTGTTTATACAACACTGACACAAAAAGACGTGGATTTGCTGATGCAAAATCCCGCACCCGAAGTGCGTTCTCAAACGGCTCAAAAAGTTTCTGTGCAATACCAAGAAGAAA
>JAGBRF010000026.1 GCA_017632555.1 Alphaproteobacteria bacterium
TGGTAGATTAGCTGATTTTGTTCCTTGTTGCGTGGATATAAATTCTCGTAGTGTTGGTATGTCCTGTGATTTTGCATATGCTTTGTCAACAGGTGTTAAAGGGTTATTCTGAGGACATATATCAATGTTTTCCTTACTGATAATCGGTTTGCCATCTGTATCTTTTAAAGACATTAGAATAGGTAATTGTTCACCAGAAGCTGGATTTGCCTGAATAAGACTTTCTAACAATATATTTTTTCCTTCTTTTGTATCAAAAGCCTTGCGGGAAAGTGCTAGATTTCCTTTTTTATCTTTAATAGAATTAAACACAACTTCTACATTTTCGTGTACAAAATAATCTAACTCTAACCAACCACTCAATCTCTCTGCCAGCTGTTTCTCACTCACCAGTGGCTTGTCATCACTACCTTTTAATTTTAATATCTTTGGAAGCATTTGAACTATCGTTGCAACATCTTCTTCTTTCCCAGGGTTCAGTTGTTGTAATAACTCATTTAAGAGACGTCCTCCAAACACTTCTTTAATCAAATCTTTTTCTGTAATAGGCAAACGTCCTTTATCATCCACAATGGAAGAAAGAATATTGGCAAAAGAATCTGGTGAATAAGCTACCTTGCCACCCAACATTAATCCTATATTTCGCGGAGTAATAATTTTTTCTTTATTTCTTACTGCACCAATAAGATATTTTAGTGTTTCCGGACTTAAATTAATGTGTATATCAGAAAACTTATCCCTAATTTTTTCAGTTTCAAACAGATATTTACCATCTTCCTTTTTTAATGATAACACTTCATTAAGTTGTTTAGAAGAAGCATTTTCTAACACATATCCTAAATCTACGGGCATATCTTCTTTCTGCTTAATTACTTCCTGTAAAAGTTGTACATAGTCATCTATATGGTTGTTTCTTTTTGCTTGAGAGAGTTTTCCACTTAATGATCCAGCAAGTTTTGGAGCCTCCTTTAATTTTTTCATTAAAGTTTCAGGCAAATGAAATACCTCCGGGATGTGATCTAATCCAGTATCTTTTTCTCCTATAGGCGCTATCATATCATATGAATCCTTATAAGGACTACCATATAGTATATCCAAAAATCTACATATAGCTTCCTCTTTTATTTTTGCATCAACTTCCTGTCCACTAGAATCAGCATACTTCTCAGCTATTTCTGCATATATCTTAACAGAATCATCTGCATTATCTGGACATCCAAACATCTCATAATATGCTCGTGCACATGTTTCATATGCTTGTGCTTCTGACAAAAATTCCCGCTGATGCCATGCATAAGCATTTTCCATTGGATCATCAATACCCCATGCCATAGACATAGCTGCACTATAGGCACTTTCAGTCATTAGATATGATTCTTCATCACATTGTTCTGCATGTTTTAATTCATGAACAAGAGTTAAAATTAAAAAATCAGGCCTATCCACTTCCTTAAAAGTAATTCTATTGTCCTTTTGATCATAGGCAGCAGAACCATTTCCAGTATTTCCCAATGTCGTAATATCAACGATCAAAGGATTTGTATCTTGGCGGAATGTTGGAAATTTTTTGTATAACGGTGGATCTTTTTCGTTCATTTCATAGATTTTACGAAGAGCTTCCTGAACTTTTTTTTCAGTTTCAGAAAGATTTAAAGGTTCGTTATCAGGATAACGTTCTGGGTATATAAATTCACGAATAGAGCATGTTTTTATTTTGCTTTTTAATTTCTCTACCACTTTAGGATCACTAAATGGATTAGAAATAATTTGTCCTTCTTCTTTGGTAAAAAAAGCACCAAAATTTACCTTAATAATATCCATTGAATTTGCCATAATAATCTCCTTTATTCTTTAGTAAAGAGTTTAACATAGATTCTGCTACAATTCAACTTTAAAAGTTCGATAATGCTTAAAAAATAGCATTTTCAAAAATCTTATCTTCGAACTCGTATAACGCCTTGAAAACAAATAAAAAAAGCCGTCCAAGACGGACGGTTTAAATGGTGGGCGTAAGAGGACTCGAACCTCTGACCTTTACGATGTCAACGTAACGCTCTAACCACCTGAGCTACACGCCCATTTCATCGAAAGTGCATTTTTTATATCACAACAAAAAAAACTTTGCAAGTGTTTTTTTCAAAAATCGACCAATGTATCTTCGATAAAGGCTTTGCCGTTCAAAATTTCCTTGATTCCGCCCAACGTTACCGGGTGGATTTTTTCGTTATCCAAAGACAAGAAAGAAACGTCATCATGCTTTTGCGGTTCGTTGTTTTTTATTGTTCCTTCATAATGCAAAACTTCGAAAAAGAAATGCACGTGCGTTTTGGTGGGTTCCGTCATCCGAAAAACCAAATCCGTCGGTTTAACGGAAATATCCAACTCTTCCCGCAATTCACGAGCGCAAGCATCATAAACGGATTCGCCTTCGTCCACGTGTCCGCTGGGCAACATATAATATCCGTCACATTTGCCGGTGTGTCCCCTTTTGACAAACAAATACTTTCCGTCTTTTTTAATCAAAAAAATGACGGCCAGTTTTTTTACTTCATAAACCATAGACAAACCTTTTTTTAAGCAGTTTTTACTTTACCGAAACGGCGGTCGCGTGTGTTGTATGCTTCAATAGCTTCGTCCAAATCGGCTTCTGAAAATTCCGGCCAATGAACTTTCGGAAAATAAAATTCGGCGTAAGAAGCTTGCCACAACAAAAATCCGCTTAAACGTTGTTCACCGCTGGTGCGGACAATCAAATCCGGATCGGGCAAACCGGCAGTGTCCAAATAACCGGAAACGGTGTCTTCGGTCACATCGGACGGTTTGATTTTGCCGTCAATCGCATCTTGCATCATTTTTTGAACGGCGCGTTTGATTTCATCACGACCGGAATAGCTGAGGCAAACAGTTAAATGATAATTTTCTTTGCCACTGCACATGCCTTCCAAAGTCGCCATACGTTCCTGAATATCCTTTGTAAAGCGTTTGCGGTCACCGATAAAACGGAATTGGACATCGTTTTCCGGCTTAAATTCCTTAATCGCTTCGGATAAATATTGGCGGAACAAAGTCATCAACAAATGGACTTCCGCTTCCGGTCTGTGCCAATTTTCCGTAGAAAATGCATACAAAGTCATATAATGGATACCGCGTTTTTTGCACGCTTCCAATACGCGTTTCAAATTTTTGGCACCTTCTTTGTGCCCATCGGAACGAGTTAAACCGCGCTTTTGAGCCCAACGGCCGTTTCCGTCCATGATAAAACCGATATGATCTAATGGCTTATCTGTCATTTACACCTGCCGAATTTCAGCCTCTTTGGCTTTGAACAGTTCGTCCATTTCCTTTGTTGCAGCGTCCGTTATTTTTTGGATTTCATCTTCATAACGTTTTTGTTCATCTTCGGAAATTTCGTTATCGTTTTTCAACTTTTTAATCTTGTCCAAAATATCACGGCGGATGTTACGAACAGCCACTTTGGCATCTTCGGTATAACGACCGGCAATTTTGCTCAATTCGACACGGCGTTCTTCCGACAAAGGCGGCAAAGGAATACGCAATCCGACACCATCATTCATCGGGTTCAATCCCAAAGAAGATTCACGAATAGCTTTTTCAACGTGTTTCAATAAATTTTTATCCCATACGTTGACGGATAACATACGCGCTTCCGGAACACTGACCGTTGCAACTTGATTGATAGGAACGCTGGAACCGTAAGCGTCAACCATAATTGTGTCCAACAATCCCGTAGAAGCACGACCCGTGCGCAACCCTTGAAATTCCTTTTTCAAAGATTCTGTTGTCTTTTGAACGCGCGTTTGCATGTCCGTTTTTAATTCACTAAAACCCATTTTTTTAATCCTTTCATCAAGTATATTTAAAGTATATTCACACTAACGCGAAACAAAACAAAATGCAATAACTTTTTTGTGTGCAAAGGAATCCAAAGGCGAAAGTTATCCCGGGAATGTCTTTGGGCAAAAATAAATTGACTTTCTGTTTTGCTTTTCATATAATGTTGGACGATGGGTGGTGTCCATCAAAGAGGGGTAGTATCCTCTTACTCAGTTGTCAAAAACACTTTTGACGTAAAAATGCCTTCTGGTCCTTTGTGACTGGAAGGCGGCAAAATAGCCAAAGCTATGTCTTCGGTAATATGTCGCACTATTCCTGAGTAATAGATACTAACTTCCAGTCGCCTGCTACACCACAGGTGATTTTTTTATTACAAGGAGAAATAAAAATGAAAAACAAAGCGATAATAATCGGACTTGTTTCCGGTATGGTAATGGTAACTGCATTAGGCGCTTTTTCCATTATCTCCCCAAAAACATACATTTGCGGAACTGATGTATATTGTCCCGACCAAAACTTTGGGGATAAATTTTTTGTAAGGCATCTTGAAACAAACAAACCTGTAACAGGTATAGTTAAAGGAAAGATTAATAAAAGTACGTTTAAAGCATCCGTTAAAGACGGATATTTAGATGGCAATTTGAAGGAATATGGATACGAACATTTGCTTCGGGATTGTAATTTTAAAAATGGCAAAATGGATGGCCTTTCAAAAGGCTATTATGGTGAAAATGGTCAGTTATGGTGGGAAAGGACATATAAAGATGGTGAAAAAGATGGCCCGGAAAAATGGTATTATGAAAATGGTCAGTTAATGTCGGAACAAACATATAAAAATGGCAAAGAAGATGGCCCGGGAAAACGGTATAATAGAAATGGTGAGTTAAATGGGGAAGCAATATACAAAGATGGTAGACTAATCGAATGCCGGGGAAATTGCTACTGAAAAAACAATAAGTTAAAAACGGAATCCGGGCATTTATTGGGTGGACTTTTATTTTTTCAACAGGAATTTATTTCATCACCGAATAAGTGCCTTTTCCGCAAACAACGTTTGCCAAAGCACCTTTACCGGCTTGGTTAAATACAACAATCGGCAAAGCGGCATCTTGTGCCAACGCCATTGCCGTTAAGTCCATCACACCCAACTTTTTATTCAATGCGGTTTCATAATCTATTGTATCATAACGTTTTGCTTTGGGATTTTTAACGGGGTCGCTGTCGTAAATACCATCAACCTGTGTTGATTTTAAACACGCATCGCACCCCATTTCCGTTGCACGCAAAACAGCGCATGTATCCGTTGTAAAGAACGGACTGCCCGTCCCGCCGGCAAAAATGACTATTTTTCCTTTTTGTAAATACCGCAAAGCACGTTGTTGATTAAACACTTCGCCCACGCCTTCAACCGCCAACGCCGTCATAATACGTGCTGGCATTCCGTTTTGTTCCAAAACATCGGCGAAAGCCAACGCATTCATCACGGTTGCCAATATACCGATATAATCACCGGTCACACGGTCAACACCTTTGCTGACACCCTTTGCACCGCGCCAAAAATTACCGCCACCGACTACAATGCAAATTTGAACCCCCATGTCATAGACGGATTTTATTTCCTTTGCCAAATTTGCCATGATTTCAGAATCAAGTGCGCCTTTTGCACTGCCCAATCCTTCGCCGGAAAGTTTTAACAAAATACGTTTATAAAGCGTTTGTTTTTTCATTGTGATTTCCTTTTCCCTTTCGGATAAGTTTAAATTCTTTTGACGCTTTGTCAATAAAAATTTAAGTCGGACAAAGGGAAAAGAACTTTATACGGCAAACATTTCTGATTTTAATTGTTGGCGCAAACTGTCAATCGATTCCAATTCTTTTTTGCGATTATCTTCGAAATGCCAGAAAGTCCAACCGTTGCAACTGGGCAACCCTTGCACTTTTGCACCGACTTGGTGAATCGAACCTTTGACCGTATCGGTCATCAAAGTACCGTCCGCTTTTACGGTCGCACAGAATCTGCGCTTTGAATCATACAAATGCGTGCCCGGATTAAGCAGTCCGTGTTCAATAACGGAACCGAAAGGAATACGCGGTTCGGCCTTTTTGCACACCGGTTCCAACAAAGTATTATCCAATGTTTTGATTTTCTTCAAACGTTCCGTGGCCGCTTCGATATAGGTTTCATCACGTTCAATACCGATGTAATGCCGTCCCAATTTTTTGGCCACAGCACCCGTTGTTCCCGTACCAAAGAACGGATCCAAGACAACGTCATTCGGATTTGTGGAAGATAACAAAACGCGATACAACAAGCTTTCCGGTTTTTGAGTCGTATGAACTTTTTTGCCGTTTTCGTCTTTCAACCGTTCATGTCCCGTGCAAATCGGCAAATGCCAATCGGAACGCATTTGGACATCTTCGTTAAAGGCTTTCATACTATCGTAATTAAACGTATATTTTGATTTTTCGGATTTGGCGCACCAAATCAAAGTTTCATGTGCATTGGTAAAGCGCGTTCCTTTGAAATTCGGCATCGGATTCGTTTTTTCCCAAATGATATCGTTCAAAATCCAAAATCCCATATCTTGAATTTGGCAACCGACACGGAAAATATTGTGATAAGATCCGATTACCCACATTGTGCCGTTATCTTTTAATATACGGCGTGCCGCCTGCATCCAATCATGTGTAAATTTGTCATAAGCTTTGAAGCTTTCGAATTGGTCCCATTCATCATTGACCGCATCAACGTGTGATGCGTCCGGACGACACAAATCGCCCCCCAACTGCATATTATAAGGGGGATCGGCGAAAATAACATCAACCGATTTTTCCGGCAAAGAATTCATTACTTCTATGCAATCACCTTGATAAATGGTATCCAATTTCATTTACAAAACCCCTTTTTTATTTGTTATTCTTAAAATTTAAAGTCTAAAAGTTAACAAAATATTGAATCGAGTCGTTTTTTTATTTATTTTTTTGTAAAAAAATGTTGACAAAACACTCGAATCGTGCTAAAATACTTGCTATAAACAATGAAAAAGGGAGATAAAAAAATGCAAAAAAATACTCAAACTTATTCAAAATACGGATTAAAAACACGCACTGCACCTTTGATGGTCAGAATTACACCGTGGTTTATTCCTGTACCGGCCAAAAAGGTCGTATCTGTTGATGTTATGCCTTATTTGGGCAAAATTATGGAAACAGTTAAAAAACAAAGTCAAACTGCCGATTTAATGCCGCAAATGGGTAAAATTTTAGGGGCAAGAAAAAAACGGTATGAAAATGCCAGTATCATGCCCCAACTTGGGAAAATCCTGTCAAAAAGCAGAGATTAACCTTTATTCTCTAATAACGCCGCAACCGGAGCATATGATTTACGATGGTACGGCGTTACTCCTTTCTCTTTTAATGCCGCGATATGTGCCGCCGTGCCGTATCCGGCATTTTTTTCCCAACCATAGCCGGGATATTCTTGCGCCAACACACACATCAGCCGATCCCGTGTTACTTTTGCAATAATACTGGCCGCCGAAATGGATAAACTTAAAGCATCACCTTTGATAATTTCCTGACTGGGCCATTTCCAATCACGCGGATGTCGGTTTCCGTCAATCAAGACAAAATCTATTGTATGTCCGGCCGATTCGATTTGTTCCAACGCCCTGCGCATAGCCAAGAAAGACGCTTGCAAAATGTTGATTTTATCGATTTCTTCCGCTGATGCCTGCCCCACACCGATAAAAGCACCGCTTTGATAAATCATATCAAATAACTTTTCACGCTTTTTGGCGGATAATTTTTTCGAATCGTTTAATTGGCTTGCCAATTCTTCGGATATTTTCAAAGCCGGAAAGCACACAGCCGCCGCTACCACAGGCCCCACCCATGGTCCGCGCCCTGCTTCGTCTGTTCCGGCAATAAGGCCGATATGTTGTTTTTCATAATCAAAATTTGGCATAGTTTTCTATGTATCACACAAAAAATAAAAAGGCAATAAAAAATCCCCGAAGGGGTCGGGGATTTCTTTTATTAAATTCTTTGTTTAGAATTTATATTGAATTGAGAATGCGGTCATATAAGCACCTGCATCATTGTAGTGAACATTTGCACCGGGCTTTCCTGTCTCTCCACCCAAAGCATCTCCGCCACGCATCCAAACGTGTGTGTAGCCAAGGTCGTATTGCCAATTACCCGTCATATAAGATGCACCCAAGGATGCAAATATTCTGCGTCCGTCCGGTACACGAGCCGTTCTGTATTCCGGGGCCTTGATAACGCTTTGGTCATAAGCACCACCGAATCGAATTGTCCAGTTTTCATTGATTTTATAATCAGCACCCAATGCAAAGAACCATGCGTTCTTCCAGTTTTCATGTGTGGATGAAACTACTGAACCGGCAGCACCCAACACAGAAGCTTCTTTTGTTACGATATCCAAATTATTAAATCTGCTCCAACGCGTCCAACGTGCTGATGCCGATACAGTCCATTGTTTGTTTACATCATAAGAACCGGAAA
>JAGBRF010000027.1 GCA_017632555.1 Alphaproteobacteria bacterium
ACAACAACCGCAAGGACAACAACAGCCGGATCCGCAACAACAACCGGCACAGCAACCTGCACAACAACCACAGGGGCAACAACAGCCGGATCCGCAACAACAACCGGCACAGCAACCTGCACAACAACCGCAAGGACAACAACAGCCGGATCCGCAACAACAACCGGCACAGCAACCTGCACAACAACCACAGGGGCAACAACCGGTACAACAACCGGCTCAACAGCAGGCGCAACAACCTGTACAACAACCGGCTCAACAGCAGGCGCAACAGCAGGTACAACAACCGGCACCACAACAACCGGTACAACAACCACCGGTGCAACAACCGGCGCCGCCACAGACAGAGACGGATAAAATGCGTGCTAGTTTGGATGAATCAACTAAAAAGATTCATAAAGATTTGGACGACAGTCTGGCAAAAGTTTCAAATTTCGAAAAGATGTTGGCAAAAGATGCTCATAGTAATCTTTCGGCTTTTGGAAATCCTACGATTTTTAACGCCCAAGTTAAAAAGCAACATCAGAATGTAGAGGCTGTTAAATCACAAGAAAAACAAGTTAATAAAGATCGCATGACTCTTGATCAACTTAAGAACGGAAACCAAGGTTTGGGCAACAACGGTATCAATCCTCAAATGTTGCAAAATTCAAATTTGCAAGCAAGGGGAGAATAATCGTATCCGAAAATTTATTATCCCGTGCATGAAAATGTGCGGGATATTTTTTTATTTTATGCTTGCCTTTTATGTAAAGACTTGCTAAACTGCCCTTAAAGAAAGGGGATAGTGTATGTTTCTGTGGTTTTTATTATACAGTTTTTTGTTTTTATCTATCGGCGGTACATTGGCCGCATACTATTTGGATGTGTCCCCGTTTTCTTTCTTTTCTTTATCAACAAAAGAAGTTTTTATAAACCCGTTTTCCGATTGGTACAAACTTTATACCGATTTTCAACACGATAGATGGGCGGTTGATTCACTTGAAAATTTAATTATCTTTCTTGTCTTTATTTTCTTTTTCCCGTTGTGGCTCGGGTTATGGTTTTTTGTTGTCAGACGCATAAAGTTCAAAAAATTCTTCTTAAAGCCGATTTATTTTTATAAAACTCATTTCAAAAAGAAAGAAGTAATTGGTGACAAAAAAATTGCTGTTGCTCCCAAAATGACCGAACGGCCGGCCGCTATGCGCCGAACAAACGGATTTGGTAATTTGTCGGTTTTAGCTGATGCCCAACAAAATACACAAAATAATGAAGCACCGGTTCAAACTTCTTCCGATTATGAATCTTCAAGCGCAAACGCACCCGCAACTATAACCGCAGCACAAAAAGAACAATTGCGTGCTTTGGGTGAAAAATACGGATACGAATTGTTTGAAAAAGTGCAGTTGGACAAAATGGTTCCGTTTGTTTTTGCTACGGATACGGTCGCTTTGGTGACTTATGTTATGTTGGAAAAAAAGGAATGGATTGCCGATGAAACACCGTCCGAAGACGGGGATGAACCGACTTGGTTTTCTGCGGAAGGTTTAATCCCTTCGCCATTTCAACAAATGGTTAAGGCAGCTGAATTTTTGAAAGAAAAAGAACCCAGTTCGGAAGTTATTCCGGTCGTTGTTGTTGCGGAAGGTAATATTTTAAACGCAACCGGAATCAGTGAATTGTGGCAAAAAATGGGCGGTGCCGTTGTTTTGTGGAATAACGGACAAGGCGAAGGTTTAGGCACTTTGGAAGAATTGCTTCAAGATAAAAATCAAACGGGCGAAGAATCTGATGAAACCGAAGAGGCGTCTGAATCGCCGGATGAAGCAGGTCCGATTGAAACTGAACCGGCAGTTGAAGAAGACGAAGAAATCTTTGCCGAAGCGGACGAACCGGAAATAATCGAAGAAAACGAAACAAGTGTGATTGAAGAAGAAAATAAACCGATTTCTGTCGAACAAGAAGATATCTTCAATGAAGATGAAATCATCGAAACAGCCGATGACAAAATCGCAGAAGAGGACGAAATCGAGGCGATTCCAGACGTTGAACTGTTGGACGAAGACGAAAAAAATCCGGCTTAAAAAATTAAAAAAAAGTTAAAAAATCCACTTGCTATTTTCCCAAAAATCAATTATTCTGTAAAGAAATAATGATTAGTTAGGGAGAAAATAATGTCAAAAATGAAAATCCTGTTTGTTGCCAGTGAAGCAGCTCCGTTCATTAAAACCGGCGGTTTGGGCGATGTTGCGGCTGCTTTGCCAAAGTATTTGAAACGACAGGGGGCAGAAGTTAAGTTGATATTGCCTTTATATTCTTTGATAGACAGAGAAAAATATCATATTCAAAAAATGTATGACGGCAGTTGTGTCAAAATGGGTAATTGCGAAGAATGGTACAGCGTTTATTATGCCGAAACTCCTTGCCATTATGATGCTTACTTTATTGAATTTCATAAATACTTTGATCGCTATGGTGTTTATGATGACAAAAATTCACATGAAGAATATCAAGATAATGCTTACCGTTATGCGTTCTTTTGCCGTGCGGCATTACAATTGACACAAGATATGGGTTTCCAACCCGATGTTGTTCATGTCCACGATTGGCAAACAGCGTTGATTCCTTATTATTTGAAAAAAGACGGCAACCCGTTCTTTGCGAATACAAAAAGTGTTTTGACTATTCATAATTTACCATATCAAGGTATTTATGGGGCGGACGTTATCAACTATGCCAAAATTGATTGGAACGATTTTAACATGTACGCTTTTGAAAATTACGGACGCGTCAATTTGTTAAAAGGCGGTATTCGTTTTGCCGACAAAATTACAACCGTCAGCCCACATTATGCGGAAGAAATTATGACTCCGTTGGGTGGTGCCGGATTGCATTGGTTGTTGCAAGAACGTAAAAATGACGTTTCCGGTATCTTGAACGGTATTGATTTGGATTTGTGGAATCCGTTAAAGGATCCGAACATTGCTTATCCGTATGATATAAAATCATTCAAGGACGGCAAAGCCAAAAACAAAAAAGTATTGCGTGACCATTTCGGTTTGGAACACAATGATATGCCTGTTTTTTCGATGTGTGTGCGTTTAAGCGAACAAAAGGGTATTCGTATGTTTACCGAATGTATCGAAGGCGTTTTACGTACAATGCAGGCTCAATTTTTAATTATGGGCGATGGTGAAGTTTGGGCGCAAGCTTATTTGGGTAATTTGCAAAATTATTACCCCGGACGTATCAGCGTCAACCGTTTCAACGGACCGTTGGAACATTTGGTCGATGCCGGCAGTGATTTTACTTTAATTCCGTCAATCTATGAACCGTGCGGATTAAAGCAAATGTACAGCCAATTATACGGAACTTTGCCGGTTGTGCGTTCAACGGGCGGGTTGGCTGATACTGTTCAAAATTATGATGAAAGCAAAGGAACCGGAACCGGTTTTAAGTTTTATGATATTACTGCAAGTGCTTTGTATAACACGATCGGTTGGGCAAATTCAACATACTACGATCGTCCGAAGCACATTGATACAATGATAAAAACGGCTATGAACCAAGATTTTTCTTGGGGTCGTTCTGCAAAGAAATACTATTCGTTGTATCAGCAGTTGAAAGGATAAAAATGAAAAGTATTCGTGTTGCGATTATCGGCTGGGGAAATGTCGGTCGCCATTGTAAATATGTTATAGATGAAACAGCAGATATGGAATTGGCCGGCGTTGTTCGCCGTGCTTCTTCTTTGGGCGCGGTTGATGAAGATTTATCCGGCGTAAAGGTTGTTTCTGATATCAAAGAATTGGGTAAGATTGATATTGCGTTGGTTTGCGTTCCGTCAAAATTGGCGGGCGACCGTGTGGCTGAAATTTTAAAAATGGGCATTTCAACCGTGGACAGTTTTGATATTCACACCAAAATCGTTCAAACAAAAAGACGCTTAAACAGTATTGCCAAACAAAATAACGCTGTTTCTATTTTCGGTGCCGGTTGGGATCCGGGCAGCGATTCCGTTGTTCGTTGCTTGATGCAAATTGTTTGCCCGCATTCGTTGACAACAACGACTTTCGGTGGCACAAACGGTGGACGCAGTATGGGGCACACGGCGGCTGTCAAGTCAATTGAGGGTGTTCAAAATGCCGTGTCTTTGACATTACCTAACGGACCCGGACGGCAAAAAAGATTGGTTTATATCGAATTAAAGCCAAAGGCTGATTTTAATGCCGTAGCTGATGCTATTCGAAAAGATGATTATTTCAAAAATGATCCGACAGATGTTGTCGCCGTTGATGATGTGTCCAAATATGATACATTGAATCATGGCGGAGAAATCGAACGCCTGTCAAATGATGTTGTTCAAAACTATAAAATTGAAGGAATCAACCCGTTGATGACGGCAAACGTTTTGGTGGCATCGGCGCGTGCCGCTTATCGAACAAAAAAAGCAAAACGTTTTGGTGCTTATACGATGATAGAAATTCCTTTAATCGATTTTGTTCCGGGTACTTTTGAAGACCAATTAAAAGGTTATTAAGCGATTTTACTTTGTAAATATTTGATAACTTCAATGCGCAGAGCACTGGATAAGTTCGTTGTGCGCTTGTTGTCCGTTTCGGTGATAAGGCAAGCCAAAGAACATTCTTTTTCTTTTGCCATTTGTTTTAAAATGACCCAAAAAGGTTCTTCCAAACTGATGCTGGTTGCGTGTCCGCAAATTAAAACGGAATGTTTCTTCATTTCTTTTTATTCCTTAACGAAGCCAAATCAATAATTTCGGCAGATCCTTTGTTTTCTTTTATGGGCTTTTTTTCTTCCATTAAAGCCGGTGTAAATTGTAAAGCAAATTGTTCGGACGGGTCAACAAAACCCAATAACGATTTGAACGGAACAATTAAACGTTCCGGTTTACCGCTGAAACTGAGTAAGACGGAAAAAGAATCATCTTCCACTTTCAAATCATCAAATTGATGTTGTAAAACAATGGTCATTTCATCGGGATAACGTTCTTTCATCGACTTGGGAATATGAACGCCGTCAGCTTGTGTCCTGAATGTGATAAAAAAGTGTTGTTCCCCTTGCAATCCGTTTTCCGATACGTCTTTTAATACGGAACGCACAACACCCAATAAAGCTTCTTGAACCAATTTTTGATATTTTTCCATTTTTGCCCCTTATTTTTAAGCGGTGCTTTTCTGTTGCTGGGAAAGCACCAACCCCACCTTCGATTCTCATCACCAAAGGAATTGATTTAGTCGCAAACTGTCAATTAAACAGCAACTGCAACTGGAGCGAAATTATCATTCGCATTTAAAGTTTCAGCCCGATAACGGCGGTACAATGCCGGATACAAGATTCAATCTTTATTGTGCTTGTCGATGCTGTTTCACCCCCATAAATGGTGGAGGTGTCGGGTACCGCCCCCGAGTCCAATACACCTATTCCACTGACCGTTTAGTATCATAGTCGATTGCTCGACAAACCGGATTATAACTTAAAAATAAAGGAAAATCAACTTTTTTTGAATTTTTCAATCAAGTTTCTGTGGGTAATCAAAAGTTGACGCAAATTTTCATAAGAAATTTTTTCCAAAGCTTGATCGATTGAAAGCCAATAAATACTGCCGCCGATTTCCGGGTGCACTGCATTATCATCCAAAGAACGCGCAATATAATAAGTCGTTTCAACTTGGCCGTCCGTATTGTTGGAATAAAAATTGACACCCAGTTCGGCAAGTATTTCAATATCCAAACCGGTTTCTTCTTTTATTTCACGAACAGCACATTCTTTTAATGTTTCGCCGGCTTCCAAATGTCCTTTGGGTAAAGAAAAATCATCATGTTTTTCCTGATATAAAACAAGAATTTTATCCGGATTTTCTTTTGAAAAAATAACGGCACCTGCTTTTAATACTGCACTCATATTTATCCTCCATATTGATTGATTTCCCCTATAACCGATATGGATTTTAAAAAGACTTTTCGAAAAGTCAACGGATTATTTTAAAAAAATCAAACTCAAATGATGTTCCCAAGCTTTTAAGTAGGCCTCGACATTCGGATTTTTTATCACGTCATGGCAAGAAAAACTGGGTAACTTTTTCATACCCAAAAAACTTTGCGTGTGATGAAATGCCGTCAACACATCATCGGGTGAATTTACCCCGCGCCAAAACCCTTTGCCGAATGATGATAAAGGCGTGTTCCACGTTGTTGAAAGCATATAAGTTTTATCGGTCAATAATCCGCCCGTTCCATATCCTTTTTTGGCTTGTCCGAATAAAATACCGTATTGATATACGTCCTGCATATATTGTTTCAAGACGGCGGGTGCGCCAAACCAAAAAACAGGGAATTGGTAAATGATGCTTTCTGCCC
>JAGBRF010000028.1 GCA_017632555.1 Alphaproteobacteria bacterium
GCAGCACACCCTTTGGTATAAAGTTTCTTGTCGCTTTTTTGTTGAATCGTCGCAACAATGCGCCCGTGCGCCAAAGCCCAAAATATCATTGAAATTTGACGAAAATCCGTCAAACGAATGGAAAATTTACCGTCCGGCATTAATACCATATCCGCCAACGGCAACAAAGGCAACGTTGTCGGCATTTGACCCATATTTAAATCAAAAAAATGAACCGGCTTTATCATACTTTTAAGCATAAATGAAAAACACCCCTTTTGTCCAGTAAAAAATATTTTTTAGTGGATTTTTAACGATTTTTAATGTATGATAAAATTGTGACTATGGTTTGAGCATAAAAAGGAGAATAAAAAAATGCCAATTTCTATTGTTATCAACGGGGGAACAGTAAATATTATCAACAATGACGGGGGTACACCAGCACCGCAACAGATACCGGAAAACAATCCCGAACCCAACAAAATCGAAAATGCGATTCCCGTTGAAGAAGTGATTACCGTAGAACCCGAAGAAATCACGCCGGAACAACAGAATCCGCAATTGGCACCGCCTCCACCCCAAAATCAAACAACCGAACAAAATGACCCTGTGGAATACGAATTGGAAGAAATTAAACCCACCATGACGGAGGAAGAATTAAAACAACAAATCAACACGCCTTCGTTTAAAAACCAAGTGCTTGAAACATTAAAAAATAAAGATCCGAAAAAAGTACTTGAAAATTTAATGCAAAACAAAGATGAGTTTAAGACTTTAATTAAAAATTCAAATTTGTCAAAAGAAGAAAAAAAGAAAATAGATTCTTTGATTGATTCGCTTGACAAAGCAAGTCAAGGTGATGTTTCCGCCATTACACAAGAAATAACGACTACACTGGTTAATTTTGCCGCCGGTTGCCAAATCAATATGCCGTTGGCGTTTGCCATAACTTCACTTGCCGGTTTTGCAATTACAACATTGACCGGTGACCGTGCCGCAGGCGAATCCGTTGTTGTCGGTTCAACAGTCGGTTTGTTGGGCGGTTCGGGTGCTGTTTATTTGACTGCCGCCGGTTCATTGGTTGCCGGACCGATTGGCGTAGGGGCGGCCATTGTTTTGGGTGCCGCATCCGGTTTGGCATACTATCGATTGAAAAAACGCAAACAAGATATTGCCGATCAATTGACTCAAAATGATTTGCAAAGTTTGGGTAATGCCATAAATAACGGAATAGATGCTATTCCCGACACTTCTTTGGATGTTTTAAGACGGGTTTCCCAACAACAAGAAGAACAGCAACAACAAGTTGCAGATACTCAACCAAAACAAACGGGGGAATTAAAAAATACGTTGGCAAAAGCGTCAAAAAAACCAACGCAGGAAGAAACCAACAAACAAGCAGCTGCTTTGATAAAAGCCGGTGCTGTCAGAAGTTAAAAAAGGAGTGAAAAATGGCAAAAAGTAATGAAACCATAATGAAATTGGGTAAAGACGTAGTAAGCCAAGAATACCAAAAAAGAATGGAAGAAAAACTGAAAACTTTACGGAAAGACCCACAAAAACGCGGTATGGGGGTCATACCAACACCCGAAGAAATTGCCCGATTGGATGCGACTATGGAAAGATTAAAGAAGGGCAAAAAAAACGAATATACATTTGGTTGTAATGATGACCGCATAGATTTTACTCAACTGGAAAAAATGTTAAGAGAAAGCAAGGCAAAAGAAGAAGAAATCACAAAAGCTTTGGAAGAAGAATTATTGAAAAAAACAAAGGAAGAACGGAAAGATTTATTTGACCGATTGGAAGAAAAGCGCGACATTCACGACCTGTTAAACGGAACAACGCATGAAAAGAATGCGCCACCCACAAAAGAAGAATCCGTTTGGATGTTAGAAGAAATTGGTGTCGATATATTGAAAAAATTGTCGATGGACGATCAAAAAACGGGCATAGACATTCCGGTTATGCCACCCGTTGTGCCAAAACCGTATATTCCAGAAACATTAAAAGACGCAAAGGATTGGGGTTTTGCAAAACAACCGAAAAATTGGCCCAATCAATCCGTCAGCGATTATTTCAAAAACAAATACGGCTTGGATTTTGACGGTGCTTTGATCAGTCCGCAACCCAACAAAACTTTATCCGTTGCAATGCGCAGGAAAGGAGCTGAAAAATGAATTTTTTACAAACAAAAAATTATTATATTCAACCGACAAAGCAAGGCATTTATATCTTTTTGATTAAAGCGTTGGACGAAAAGCCCATTTCCGCTTATATGCAATATGCGGGCAAAGATACGGCTTTATTTTTGCGCACACCGACACAAACAATTTTGATTGACTATATCAATCCGACAGTTCAAAAACAATTGTTTGAAAAAGCGTTTGTCATCGTTGCCGAAATGGATTCGGAATGCGAAAACGTTGTCCGCGATTACAAAGTTCCATTGAAACACGTTCCCGAAATAAACGTTGTGTAAACAATAAAAAAAGCCGATAGCGTTAAGTTATCGGCTTTTTACTTTCAGGAGAAGGAAAAATTATTTTTTGACTTCTTCAAAGTCGGCATCGATTGTGCCGTCATCTTTTTTGCCTGCGTCTGCATTTGCACCGGCATCGGCACCTGTGGCACCTGTTGCTCCGGCTTCGGCTTGCTGTGCTTTATACATAGCTTCGCCCAACTTCATTGACGCATTCATCAAAGCTTCTGTCTTATTGTTGATTTCGTCAAGATTGTCACCTTCGGCGGCTTTCTTCAAATCTTCGATAGCGCTTTCAATTGCTTTCTTATCACCATCGGAAACCTTATCGGCAAAGTCCTTCAAGTTCTTTTCAGCTTGATGAATCATTGATTCGGCTTTGTTTTTAGCTTCAATCAATTCACGTTTCTTTTTGTCTTCTGCGGCATGAGATTCGGCATCTTTAACCATTCTGTCGATATCTTCATCCTTTAATCCGCCGGACGCTTGAATTTTAATAGCCTGTTCTTTACCGGTTGCTTTATCCTTTGCGGATACGTTCACAATACCGTTGGCATCAATATCAAAAGTGACTTCGATTTGTGGCATACCGCGTGGTGCCGGTGGAATACCGACCAAATCAAATTGACCCAACAATTTGTTATCAGCGGTCATTTCACGTTCACCTTGGAA
>JAGBRF010000029.1 GCA_017632555.1 Alphaproteobacteria bacterium
ATAAAAAATCATTGAAGAAGAAAAAGAAAATCGTTCAAGCAGAATAATAAAAAAGCCCCCACATGTGTGAGGGCTTTTTAAGTAACAGAAAATTACACTTCGGATAATTTTTTATCCAATAATTGATTGGCAAGTGCGGGATTAACTTTGCCACCCGAAGCTTTCATAATTTGTCCGACAAACCAACCTTTTAATTTATCCTTACCGGCTTTGATTTCGGCAACTTTGTCCATATTGGCGGCAATGACTTCATCAATCATTTTTTCAATAGCGCCCGTATCGGAAACTTGCTTTAATCCTTTTTCTTCAACAATAGCCGCCGGTGATTTACCGCTTTCAAACATATCTTCAAAGACTTCTTTTGCAATCTTACCGGAAATAACGCCATCGTTGATTAAGTCAATCAAAGCACCCAAATCTTCGGGGCGTACAGGGCTGTCTTCTATTGCGACATAGTTTTCATTCAATTTAGCAAACAAATCGCCCATAACCCAGTTTGCGACCTTTTTAGGATCACGTTTGGAAACGCCATGCAAAGCACGTTCAAAATAAACAGCTGTTTCTCTGTCTGCCGTTAAAATACGAGCATCGTATTCCGGCAAACCCAAACTTTCCATATAACGTTTTTTCTTTGCTTCCGGCATTTCCGGTAAATTTGAACGGATGTTTTCAATATATTCTTCCGTTAAATTCAATGGAGGCAAATCCGGATCCGGGAAATAACGATAATCCAAAGCGTTTTCTTTTGAACGCATCGGACGTGTTTCCATGTTTACAGCATCAAATAATCGTGTTTCCTGAGGGAAATCCAACCCTTGTTCATACAGGTTGATTTGACGATGCACTTCGTAATCTATTGCCTGCATAACAAATTTGACCGAGTTGACGTTTTTAATTTCAACACGATGACGGAAACCTTCTTCGCCAACGGGACGCACAGAAACGTTGATATCGCAACGCAAGGACCCTTGGTCCATATTGCCGTCACAAGTACCCAAATAACGCACAATAGAACGTAATTTACGCAAATAATCGCCCGCTTGTTGCGGAGAACGAATATCCGGTTTTGAAACAATTTCCATCAAACCCACACCGGCACGGTTAAAGTCAATGTATGATTGTGTCGGGTGCATATCGTGAATGGATTTGGCGGCATCTTGTTCCAAATGCAAACGTTCAATACCAATACGTTTGATATTGTCATCTTCATCGGTTACGTCAATATAACCTTCGCCAACAATTGGGAAGAATAATTGAGTAATCTGATATCCGGTCGGCAAGTCACCATAAAAGTAATTTTTACGGTCAAACACCGAATGCTTGTTGATTTTTGCGTTTAATCCGAAACCGGTTTTGATACATTGTTCAACACATTTTTCGTTCAAAACAGGTAATTGTCCCGGCATACCGCAATCCAAGAAAGCAACGTGTGTATTCGGTTCACCGCCAAATTCGGCAGAAGCGCCCGAAAACACTTTTGATTTTGACAAAATTTCGCAGTGGACTTCCAATCCGCAAACCATTTCCCAATCTGCTGTTTTTCCTTTAACTATGTATGTCATTTCATCATCTCCACTACATCAAGAACTTTTAAAACCGTTGCATCGTCCCACATACGTCCGATGATTTGCAATCCGTTGCTGGCACATCCGGCCGGAACACCCGTCAAGCAAGACGGCATCAAATAGTTATCATTAAAACGACCCTTTGCGGCACCGTGTTTGGCTTCTTCGATTGTGAACGGTTTAATCGGAACAGCCGGGCTGAACAAAACATCGACTTTTTCAAAAGCTCTGTCAAAGTCTTGTTTAATCAAAGAACGCATTTTTTGTGCCGGAACAAAGTAATCATAATATCCTTTTGCAGACGTAAAGAATGTACCCAAAATCATACGATTACGTACTTTCTGACCAAAGCCGGCCATACGAGCATTCATGTACATTTCATCCAACGTGTCGCCTTCTTCACGAACACCGTAACGCACACCATCATAACGAGCCAAATTCGTTGTTGCTTCACCTTGTGATACAACATAGTAAACCATACCGGCTTCTTCTGTATGCGGCATATCAACATTGACCAACTCTGCACCTTCATCTTTCATAAATTGCAAAGCACGGCTCCAATTTTCCGGGACCAATTCGGTGTATTCTTTCGGAATACCGATTTTCATACCTTTGATGTTTTTATTCAAAGCACCCACCAAATCGGGAACTTCGCGTTTTGATGAAGTTGAATCTTTCGGGTCATAACCCATCATCGGTTCAATCATACGGGCGCAATCTTCAATCGTTCTGGCCAAAACACCAGGTTGATCCAAACTGGACGCATAAGCGACAACACCATAACGGGAACAACGTCCGTAAGTCGGTTTGAAACCGCAAATTTGGCAGAACGAAGCAGGGTGACGAATGGATCCGCCTGTTTCCGTTCCGGTTGCACCGGCACACATGTGAGCCGCCACAGCCGCCGCAGAACCACCGGAAGAACCGCCCGGTACGCGAGTTTCATCATGCGGGTTTTTCGTTACACCAAAATAACTGGTGATTGTGGAAGAACCCATCGCAAATTCATCGGTATTTGTTTTACCCAAACAAACAGCACCGGCATTCCACAAACGTTCTGTTGTTGTGGCTTCGAATTCCGGAACAAAGTTAGATAAAATTTTGGAAGCTGCCGTTGTGCGAATGCCCTTTGTGCAGAACATATCTTTAATAGCAAGGGGAACCCCCTCTAACTTACCGGCAACACCATTTGCACGGCGTTCATCGGACGCTTTTGCCATTTCAATAGCATGATCCGGTGTTTCCGTAATAAAAGCGTTAAGACGGCGCATATCTTCCATTTTATTTAGGTATGCTTTTGTGACGTCAACGCTGGAAAATTCTTTGTTTTCAAGCCCTTTTAAAGTGGCGCTTAAACTTAAATCGGTCAAATCTGTCATTTTATATTACTCCACCATTTTAGGAACACTGAAATATTCATCTGTTGCACCTTCGGGTGCGTTTTTCAAAACACTTTCCACCTGATTACCATCGGTTACTTCATCTTTGCGCAAAGTAATCGGTTCATCAAACGGGGTGACCATTGGCGGAACAGTGTTTATTTCCGGATTTTTCAATCTTTCACCAATCCAGTTCAATGTTTCGGTAAATTCGCCCGCCATAACTTCGGCTTCTTCATCGGGAATACGAACACGTACCCAGAAGGCCATTTCTTTGATTGTATTTTTATCTATTTTCATTTTTCTTTATCCTTTTGCAAAAGTAATTTTTAGTATGCTGATTTTTACAGGAAAGTCAAGAATTTTTGATGATTTTTTGGGATTTAGTTGTTTTTGCCAGAAACAGCCGACTTAAAGCGTGGTTTTTTTGTCAAAAGACCACCGATTTTCTTGGTTGTTTTTTGGGATTTTGCTTCCGGTTCGCCTTTCTTTTTATAGCAAGCGATTTTATCGGGTATTTTTTCAAAATAAGTATTGTCAAACAAAACTTCCGAAGCCCCGATAATCAACAATCCGTCCGGTTTCATAATGGACGATAAATTTTGCAAAGCCAACATTTGCGCTTCCGGTGTCATAAAGGACAACATATTACGACATAAAACAATGTCAAAATCCGTTTGATCAAACAAGTTCATCAAGTTATAAACACGGTAATGAATATCTTTTGAAACTTCGGGATTCAACTGCCAATAATCGTTTTTTACCGGCGTAAAGTATTTTAACAACAAACGAATAGGCAACCCTTTTTGCACTTCATAGTGTGTATAAAGTGCCTTTTGTGCGCGTTCGATAATTTTTCGGGACATATCCAACGCATAAAGGTTTAACGATTTTTCCTTTGGAAAATTCATTTCGTGGAACAGTAAAGCAACGGATACGGCTTCTTGTCCGCTGGCACAACCGGCTGATAAAATACGTGTTTCGGATGCCGAATTGGGTGCGCCGTCCATTTTGTTTTTCAAAAATTCTTCAATGGTTTTTAAAACTTATTTGTTTCTGAAAAAACGAGTGTTATTGACGCTGACCGCTTCAATTACTGCTTTGCGCAATTCAACGTTGTTTAACTTTAACGAAGTGACCAAATCGTCCAAGCTGACCAGGTTGTTTTGTCTTAAAACGGGCGCTAATCGATTTTCCAACAAATAAAGTTGACTTGGAATTAATGAAAATCCCGAATATTCTTTTAACAAAGCGGCGATAAAGTCAATATCCTGCGGTGTCATAATACCCCCGCCAAAGAAAGTTTACTTTGCAAAATGTCGTTGTCAAAAGGCTTCATAATATATTCGTTGATTCCCGCATCTAATGCTTCTTTAATTTTTTTTGGGTCTTTTTCTTGGGATACAAAAATCAAAACGGGTTTGGGTATCAAGTTTGGTAAAACAGGTATCACATCTTGTTCGTTTAATGTCCAATCCGTGAACAAAACAAGCGGTCTTTTATCCATAACAACTTCGGGTATTTCCTTTGTGGTATGAGCAAAAAAACATTTGAATCCGAAATCTTCCAACATCTTTTCCATGATGATGGATAATTGATTTGAATCAAAAGCAATAACGGCTGTTTGCATAGAACCCCTTTCTTTTCGCCAGTATGTCATACAATGCGAAAAAAAACAAGGGAAATTTACAAATTTATTTCTATCTTACATGCGGTTGTGTCTGTTTTAATTTTAATGGGGCGTTGCATTTGTTTTGCTAAATGATAAGCAAAAAAAGCCGGTGCGTTGACGGCCACTATTTCACCATCACCCGCTTGCAATAATTTATCCAAAACGGAACAATCTTTTAAGGCATTTCCGGTTGCTGTTATTTTGTTATCAGATACGGCAAAAACGGCACCTTTATAAAAATAATCCGTTAAAGCCATAATCAAAGCACGTTGCAAATTGTTTGTGCAAACGCCGTCTAATTCAAAATGCAATGAAAAAGTTTTCAAGTATTCTTTTGTTGTGTCTTCCGTGTCTTTCGGAAGCCCGAAAGTTTGTCTGAAAAAACGGGCGCGCGCCATTAAATCTTTTGCACTGTTTTGTATCAAATCGGTTGCTTCGGTCACAAAAGACGGGTCGTCTTGCAACAATTCCGTTCCGTTATAAACCGCACCCATAGCACCGGATAAATCGTGGCTGATTCTTGTGCAAATCAACTGACTTAATGTTAAATCTCCGATAGCGCCAAGGATTATAATGCCGACCTTACCCG
>JAGBRF010000030.1 GCA_017632555.1 Alphaproteobacteria bacterium
AACTTTGGAACAGAAAAAAGAAAAAGACAAAATAGCGGAAGAAGATTGGGATAAAACTTGGGGAACGATTCATTTTGATAAAGACACAGATGAAGAAATTGTGGATAAAGCAGAAGAATTGTTGAATAAAGGTGTTGATATTGATATGGCGGTTATTCAAAATTATAATCGAACACCATTGATGTGTGCTGTGACAACAGGAAAAGAAAAGTTTGTTGATTACTTAATTTCCAAGGGTGCCGATGTGGATAAAGCAGATTCCTATGGCTTTACACCGTTGATGGTGGCCTCTGTAAAGGGAAACACCGAAATTGTTCAAAAATTGCTTGATGCCAAAGCCGATGTGACAAAAAGACGAAAAGGCGTTAGCGCTTTGGATATGGCGAAAAAGTATGGGCACGATGATATTGCAAAATTGTTGACGGACGGGGTAAAAAAACTTTCTATTTTAACAAAAACACGATTCACCGGCAGATAACTTTTTAATCTGACTTTTCAATATACCCTTTGATTTATTCAAGGGGTATTTTTTTGTAAAATTTTACTTGTTAAAAAAATAAATCAACGCTATGATAAATCGTTGTTTTAGCAAAAGGAGATTTAAATGGAACAAACGGTTTCTATGTCAATTTGGGGAATGTTCCAACATTCCGATATGTTTATGAAGCTTTTAATTATCGCTTTGTTGTTGGCTTCGGTTTGGTCATGGGCAATTATTATTGAAAAGTGGCGTGTTTTCAAACGGATTAAAGCACGGTCCGCCAATTTTGAACGGCAATTTTGGTCCGGCGGTTCGTTGGATACTTTGTTTAATGAATTAAAGGATAAACCGACCGATCCTTTATCGGCCATATTTGTATCGGCAATGAAAGAATGGAAACGTTCTATGCGTTTGCGCAAAGACGGTAATTTCAAGGGGGTCAATTTACAGGAACGTATCGAAAAAGTAATGCAAATTGCGATTGAACGTGAAATTGAAAATTTGAATAATCGCCTTATTTTCTTGGCTTCCACCGGTTCGGTTGCGCCATTGACGGGCCTGTTCGGTACTGTTTGGGGAATTATGTCCAGCTTCCAGGCCATCGGTGTTACGAAAAATACAAACATTTCGGCGGTTGCCCCCGGTGTTGCAGAAGCTTTGTTGACAACGGCCGTTGGGTTGATAGCGGCTATTCCGGCGGTGGTTGCATATAACAAATTTGCAAATGATATTGACCGTTATACAAACAAAATGGAAACTTTTGCCGGTGAATTGGAAGCAATTATCAGTCGTCAAATTGAAACAGTGTCGGGAAAGGAATAAAAATGGCTTTTTTATTACGCAGAAGAGGACGGCGTTTTGGTGTCAGAACAGAGGTGAATTTAACACCTTTGATTGACGTGATGACATCATTGTTGGCAATTTTTATGATTACCGCGCCTTTGTTGACAACGGGTATTCCTTTGGATTTACCGCGCGGTGACGGGAAAAATTTGGCGGGCGATGAAAAAACGTTGAATATGTCAGTCAATCAAAAGGGCGAAATTTTTATCGGACAAACTTTGGTGGAACAACAGGACGTTTTGCCGAAAGTCAAAGCTATTGTGGCGGAAAATCCGGACATACGAATGATTATCAGTGCCGATAAAAACACATCTTACGGAAACGTTATCGAGTTGATGGCTATGTTGAGGGCGGCCGGCTATACACAAGTCGGTTTGAAAACGGATATTCAAATTGCCAAACCAGCGCAATCGGCAAAAGGGAATAAACGCAAGTGAATTCATCTTTTTGGTATTCTTTGTTGGGGCATATATTGATAGGCGCACTTTTTTTAGTGTCTTTGCCGGCTATTCAAAAACAACAAAGCTCGGTGGATTCAGTGCCTATTTTTATCGAATTAAAGAATGTCGAAATTTCAAATAAAACCAATTTGCCGGTAAAGGCTAAAACGGAAAAGGCTCCGGAACGGGCGACACCCAAACCAGCACCTAAAAAGGAACCGACTAAAATTGAAACGCAGGCTAAAAAAGTGGAAACACCCAAAATTGAGCCTGTTCAAAAAGCCGAACCGTTAAAAGATGCGGCCAAGGTGGTGGAACCGCCGGCCCCCAAAAAGCCCGAGCCAACCCCAAAAGCAAAACCCAAAGTTCAAAAGGCAGTGCAACCGCCAAAACCCAAACCCGCACGTAAAGTAAAAGAAGATGATGGTATGGACAGTTTATTTGCTTCTGTTGAAAAAATGTCAAAGACAGCGGAAAATAAAAAGAAAGAGCCTAAAAATGAAGTTTCTGATTTGATATCGGGTGTTTTAAGCGGGGCGGAAAAAGGTCCTACACAAGTGCCGATTGGGGAAAGGCTGACTGTCAGCCAAACCGATTTTATCAAATCAAAAGTTCGGGAAAAATGGAATTTTGATGCCGGTATCGAAGGCATCAACAGTATGGTTGTTGAAATGCGCGTTTTCTTGGCGCGTGACGGAAGTGTTCAAGATGTTGAAATTTTGAATCAAAAGCGTTATAGTCAAGATGCGGGCTTTCGTTCCGTGGCGGAAAGTGCCAGACGCGCCATATACAGGTGCGATAAAGACGGCAACGAATCGCCATTTCGAATGTTGGCCTTTAAGTATCCCAATCGTTATTCGGATTGGCAACAATTATTGTTGAGTTTCAGCCCGTTGGATGACGGCAGTTATTAAAAGAAGAGGTAAAAGATGAAAAAAATTTGTTTGATTTTATTGTTTGGATTGTTTTCTTTTGCATCTCATGCGGAATTAAAAATCGATATTGCCGGCGGACATTCCGAACCGATGCCGATTGCCGTGGCTGATTTTACCGGTGTTCGCCGGGCGGAAGATATCAGGAAAATTGTTGCAGATGATTTGGAAAGTTCCGGATTGTTCCGCGTTATCAACAAAGATGCTTATATCCAAAAAATAAAAGACGTGGACGAACCGCCTCATTTTTTGGATTGGCAAGCAATAAATGCACAAGCTGTGTTGGTTGCCAATGTTGAGTACGTTGAAGGAGACAAATTAAAAATTTCCTTTCGTTTATGGGATGTGTATGATGGAAAGTTGATGGCGGGAAACCGTTTGACGTTGGCTGAAAAAGAATGGCGGCGTTTGGGACACATCACGGCTGATATAGCTTATTCTCGGATTACCGGTGAAAGCGGTTATTTTGATACACGTATTG
Source organism: Alphaproteobacteria bacterium (assembly GCA_017632555.1). Next base: position 3,178 of record JAGBRF010000030.1, read on the forward strand.
TTTATATTGCGGAAACAGGTCCGATTGGAAAAAGAAAAAAACGTTTGGCCATGATGGATCAGGACGGAGCTAATCAACATTATTTGACAGACGGTAAAACTTTGGTTTTGACACCGCGTTTTGCGCCGAACATGCAAAAAATTGCTTACATGTCTTATCAAGGTGGTAAGCCACGCGTTTTGATTATGGATTTACAAACAATGGAACAACAGGATTTGGGACCGTTTGAAGGAATGAGCTTTGCTCCGCGTTTTTCTCCGGACAGCCAAAAATTAGCAATGTCGCTTTCCAAACGGGGCAATTCCGAAATCTATATATATGATTTAAAGACGGGAAAGAAACACCACATCACCAATCACCCGGCAATTGACACATCACCCAGTTTTTCTCCGGATGGCGAAAAAATAGTTTTTAATTCGGACAGAAGCGGTTCGCAACAACTGTATGTTATGGACAAAGACGGTAAAAATGTAAAAAGGATCAGTTTTGGGACAAAAGGCACTTATGCAACGCCCGTTTGGTCACCCAGAGGCGATTATATCGCTTTTACTAAAATCCAAGACGGTACTTTTTATATCGGTATAATGCGTCCGGACGGCAGTGCAGAACGTTTGATTACAAAGGGCTTTTTGGTGGAAGGACCTGCCTTTGCCCCCAATGGTCGCGTGTTGGCTTTCTTGAAACAAACACCGCAGGATATTGACGATACAGGTAAGACCGGAATTTATACAATTGACGTGACCGGATACAACGAACAATACTTAAGTACACCGACCGATGCATCCGATCCGGCATGGTCACCATTGTTATTTGAAAAAAAATAATTTTTTTAATCGAAAATTAATAATTAGGGCAATAAAGTAAGAACAGTACTTGTTAACAATTAAAAAAAAGAGGCCTCGTTATGAAAAAAACATTATTGATTCTTTTAACTACCGTTTCCTGTCTTTCACTGGTTGCGTGCTACACAACGCCTGAAATGGATGAGCTCAGGCTCAGAACGGATTATGAAAGCACAGAAGGTGGTTGCAGTGCTTATACAAACTATATGCACGAAGGTTTACGTAACTGCATAGAAAGCAGTATCGAATATGACGAGCAAACCAAGAAAACAGTGACGATTTTGCCGACAGATTCGGGAACTGTTGTTGTTCCGCGTGCTTATGATGACGAAACAATGATGGATACAGACCGTATTTACGAACGTGTTGATATCAACGATAATTCGGTTGAAATTACTTACGAATCGGCACCAAAAGGAACTGTCGGACAAGCTGTAACAACTACGACAACAGAAACTGTATCAACAAAAACCGTGTCCGAATCCGTTTCTAAAACATCGGCCGCTGTTTCCGCAGAAGCTACATCTGAAAAAGCTGTTGACGAAACAGAAAGCGAAGAAAAAGAAGAAAACGAAGAAAACGAAGAAAGTCCGGTTGTAGTTGAAGAAACAGAAACCGTTCTTGAAACGGAAATCGTAACGGATCCGAAAACAACCGTGGAAGCAGAGGTTGTTGCCGAACCGGGTACAATCCTTGAAATTGAAGAAGTGACAGATGAAAACAATACCGCTGTTGTTGATAACGTAAAAGAAGTCGAGTCGGAAACAGAAGTTGAAACTGCTGCAACCGATTCGGAAAAAGGACGTAAAGTAACGGTTGTTGTTAAACCTTTGCGTGAAGATTTGGTTGTTTCCGTTGATTTGGATGGTGGTTCGAATGCTGCCGCAAAAAAGACAGAAACAAGCACTGTTCAAACAAAAAAGACGACAGTTGTAAAGACACAAAAGAAGAAAGAAGGCGCTTCGGTTCAAGAAAAAACAAAAATTTTCAAAAAAAATGAAAAAGAAGTATTGCCAATCGAAGAAAAATAATTTAATAGTATAAGAGTGTTATTTTTATAAAGGAGATACAAAATGAAAAAAATCGTTATTGCTATGTTAATTGCTTGCGCTTTTGTAAGTGCTTGTTCATCCAACAAAACAGATGATGCTGCTAAAACACGTTCATCTGCTGTTGAAACATTGCCTGCAGAAGACAAATAATTTAGTTTGAAAGTTTGAAACGCATGAAAAAGATATTTGTGATTGCTTTAATGGCTTGTGCCTTTTTAAGTGCCTGCTCAACGACCGGTAAAGATGAGGATGCTTCCGCTTCTTCCGATCGCGTGAACGAATGGGGTGATGCTGACATCACCAATTTGGAAGACACCAAAATGACGACAAGATTCAATAAAGCCGTCAGCCCGATTATCTATTTTGACTTTAATTCGGCATACTTGAATGCGCCGGCTATGGATATTTTGAACGAGCAAATTACTTGGTTGCAAAACAATCCGTCTGCGATGATTGTTGTCGAAGGTCATTGTGATGAACGTGGCACGCGTGAATATAACTTGGCTTTGGGTGAAAAAAGAGCCAATGCCGTAAAAGATTATATGATTGCGAAAGGTATCGATTCTGCGCGTATTCGCACGATTTCTTACGGAAAAGAAAGACCGGATGTTTTTGGTTCAACAGAAGATGCTTGGGCAAAAAACAGACGTGCCGTAACAATCGCAAATTAAATTAAAAAAAGCTTTTCAAAAAAATGCTTTGCCTTTATGATAGAAGGCAGAGCATTTTTTATTTGAAGGGAAATGATATGAAACATTGTTTTAAATTCTTTTTATTTTTGGGAATTTTTGTTTTTGCCGTTGAAGCAAAGGCTGACCTGAATGTCGATGCACGTGCTCTTTATGACAGAATGGACCGTTTGGAACGGGATATTACGTTAATGCAACGGAAATTATACAAAGGCGGACAGAACGCCGGCGGTTCGGCTCAATCAATGCAGGAAGGTTCCGTGCAACATTTATATGCTAAAATAGGTGATTTGGAAGAATTGGTTGCGCAAATGACATCTCAAATGGAAGAATATTCTCACCAATTGTCCGTTCTTCAAGAAGAAGTAAAACGAATCAATGCTGATGTCGATTTCCGTTTGAATGAAATGAAACAAACGGCGACAGCTACGACTCCGGCAACACCGGAACCGGTGGCTGAAAAAAAGGAAGAAAAGCCAAAAGATGCCAAAAGTGCGTATAATGAGGCTTTTGATTTGTTGAAGCAATTAAAATATGAAGAAGCCGAAGAATCCTTACAATCTTTTTTGAAAAATTATCCGGATGATGAATTGGCCGGTAATGCTCAATATTGGTTGGGCGAAACTTATTATGTTCGGGGATTGTATGAACCGGCCGCGGTGGCTTTTGCAACCGGTTTCAAAAACTATAAGCAAAATTCAAAGGCGGCAGACAATTTGTTAAAATTGGGATTGTCAATGCAACAATTGGGCAAAAAACAAGAAGCTTGCACGGCGTTCAAAAATTTGAAAAAAGAATTCCCGAAAGCTTCTGATACGCTTTTATCCAGAGCCGCAAAAGAAAGTGATAAATTAGGTTGTGATAAGTGATTACAGCAATTGAATTTGAACAGAAAATGAAAAATTTGTTGGGCGATTTTTGCCCGACAAAAATGGCCGTTGCCGTTTCCGGCGGGGCGGACAGTTTGTGCTTGACTTTTTTATTGCAAGCGTGGGCCCAAAAACGAAATGTTCAAATTTATGCTTTTACGGTTGACCACGGATTGCGTGCCGAATCGGCAAAGGAAGCAAAATATGTTCATCAGTTGTTGACACAAAGGGGAATAGAACATCAAACATTGATTTGGAAAGGCGAAAAGCCCAGCGTGTCCGTGGAAGAAAAGGCACGTCAGGCGCGCTATGATTTATTGTTTGATGCTTGCCGAAAGAAGAAAATAGAGTATTTATGTTTGGCGCATCATCAAAATGACCAAGCGGACACTTTTTGGTTGCGTTTAATTCGTTCCAGTGGTGTTGACGGCCTGTCTGCTATGGGTGGTTGCGTGCAACGAAACGGGATTTATTTGCTTCGTCCTTTGTTGGATTTTTCACGGAAAGAAATTCAAAAAACAATGTCAAAGCGTTTTGGTGTCGAATGGGTGGAAGATCCGTCCAATCAGCAAACCGTTTTTGAACGCGTTCGTTTACGGCAATTCCAAAATCAGTTGGATAAAGTCGGTTTAACGGCATCGGCGGTGGCTTTGTCGGCAAAACGTTTAATGCGTGCCCGTAATGCGTTGGAATGGATAACAAATCGTTTTATGGAAAATTACGTCAAAAAAAATCCGGCCGGTTTTGTTTTTGTTGACGGAAAGGCTTTTGCTGAACAACCGCAGGAAATTCAATTACGTGTTTTGGATAAATCTTTGGCGCGCGTGGTTGGTGACGGTTATATTTCGCACATGGCTCAATTGGAATCGTTTTTACAAAAAATGCCGTGTCGATTGACGTTGAACGATTGCCAAATTGTTTGTGTTAAAAAAGGGTTTTATGTTTGTCCGGAACTGATTAAAATGCCAAAGCCCGTGAAGTTAGAACCAAATGAAAAAACAACGTGGGGGCGTTTTGAAGTCGTTTGTGATAAGGCCGTCACGGTTGCGCCTTTGACGGATTCTTACAGAGTTAAAAGATTGCCCGCTTTGGTGTGTCGAACGATACCGGCCTTTTTCGACAAAAAAGGACTTGCTTTTGTGCCGGCTCTTGATTATAAACGAGAGAATACAGATATAAATGGAAGTATTCAAATAAAGGAATGAAAAATGGAAAAACAAATTCAACCTAACAATAAAAAAACGTCTTATGTTACGTGGCTGATTATTTTCGGTATTATTTTTCTGCTTTCTTGGTATATGCCTATGTATCAAAAAAATGCGGTTAAATTGCCGTATTCGGATTTGTCCGCTCAAATTGAATCCGGTGAGGTGACGGAAGTCACTATAAAGGGCAACGAAATAACGGGTAAATTGAAAAACGGTAAAGAATTTTCCAGCTATGTTCCCGAAGAATCCGGCATAGTTCCTTTGTTGAAAGAAAACAACGTCAAGATAACCGCCGAACCGGTAGAAGACGGCAATATGTCTTTCGGAACGATGTTGGTATCATGGTTGCCGATGATTTTGTTTATTGGTATTTGGATTTTCTTTATGCGCCAAATGGCATCGACAAACGGTAAAGCAATGAGCTTTGGTAAATCCCGTGCTAAATTATTAAACGGACGTGATAAAGTTACCTTCAAAGATGTTGCCGGTGTCGAAGAAGCTAAACAGGAATTGGAAGAAATTGTAGAATTTTTGAAAACCCCCGGAAAATTCCAACGGTTAGGCGGCAAGATTCCAAAAGGCGTTTTGTTGGTTGGTCCTCCGGGAACGGGTAAAACATTGTTGGCAAAGGCCATTGCCGGTGAAGCAAACGTGCCGTTCTTTACAATTTCCGGTTCGGATTTTGTGGAAATGTTTGTGGGTGTCGGTGCTTCACGTGTTCGTGATATGTTTGACCAAGCCAAAAAGAATGCGCCTTGTATTTTGTTTGTTGATGAAATCGATGCTGTCGGTCGTCAACGTGGTGCCGGTTTAGGCGGTGGTAACGATGAACGTGAACAAACATTGAATCAATTGTTGGTCGAAATGGACGGATTTGAAACAAATTCGGGCGTTATTTTAATTGCCGCAACGAACCGTCCGGACGTATTGGATCCGGCTTTGTTGCGTCCGGGTCGTTTTGATAGACAAGTTGTTGTTTCTAACCCCGATGTAAACGGACGGGAAGAAATTTTGGCTGTCCACATTCGCAAAGTTCCTTTGGCACCCGATGTTGATATTCGTGTTATTGCCCGCGGTACGCCGGGTTTTTCCGGTGCTGATTTGGCGAACTTGGTCAACGAAGCGGCTTTGCTTGCGGCCAGACGCAATAAATTTAAAGTGACCATGCAGGATATGGAAGACGCCAAAGATAAAGTTTTAATGGGTACGGAACGTAAATCTATGGTTATGGACGAAAAGGAAAAAGAATTAACGGCCTATCACGAAGCCGGTCATGCGGTTTGTTCGTTGCATTTACCGGAATCCGATCCGCTTCATAAAGTGACGAT
>JAGBRF010000031.1 GCA_017632555.1 Alphaproteobacteria bacterium
GCAACCATCCATCCGCTTTTATCAACTAACCATTCTATGGGCTGCACCTCAATCCAATAGGCCTTTTTTTCTTTCACCAGATTTCCGTTAGATAACTTGCTATCGTCGCCATGTGGACGTCCCGGAACACAAATATACCTTTTACCATCCATTTAGTATTCGGGGTAAGATGCGGCCTTAAAAGCCTTATTGTGCTTCTTTAATCCAACTGAATCAAATGTATATTTCTTTCCTGTCGGATGGAGAGATTTTGAGGCATGTAATCTTTCTAATTTTTCACTGGTTCGCTCATCGGCGACTGTTTGCGGGTATTGGCCATATTCTGCTACGCGGATTCCATCAATAGTCCGAGCAATGTTCGGGCTGATTTTAGATACCTCCGATGGGCTCAAAGCGGGGCGCGCCGAAACTGGACGTTGATACGTGATATCCAAGATTATTTCGCCCTCACAGTGGACACAACACACGAATCCACGTCCATCCGAAGACGCGGACCAAGAGGAACAAGTTAAATCATTTTCAGAAGTACGAGCACCCCAACCGGTCATATAGCCACCCAATATGACTGCTAAATCAGTCGGAGCAACAGCTGTTCCGTACTTCTTCATTACATCCAGGGCACCATCGCCCCAAATTTGATCTGTTGTTAAAAATGTAAAATCCGGCATCTCATTCTCCTTTTTTTATGTCTAAATATTATTTTACGCCATATTCGAGGGAATGTCAAACAGTTTCCAACTTTTCGTTTAATTCCAACCACAAATTTTCATCATTTTGCAAATCTTTGGTCAGGGTGGATAATTCCTTTTGCAAATCGACCATTTGTGCGGGTGTTAAAGTTTGCATAAACATTTGTTCAATGGTGGCAATGCGTTCATTTGTTTTTTGCATTTTGCCTTCCAAAGCTTTGATTTGATTTTTAATGGGTTGCTGTGCCTGTAATTTGGCGGCTTGTTGTTGACGTTTTTCTTTTGGTGTCAATGTTGCTTTTTCTTCTTTTTTCGGGGTGCTTGGCAACGTTTTTTGTGTGTCCAACAACATTTTTTGATAGGTTTCGATATCGTCCGTGAACGGTTTGCAAGTGCCATCAGCAACTAACCAAAGCCGATCCGCCACCATTTCAATCAAATTCAAATCGTGCGTGATTAAAACAACCGCGCCCGTGTATGAATTTAGGGCGTCAACCAAAGCTTCTCTGGCATCAATATCCAAATGGTTGGTGGGTTCGTCCAAAATCAACAAATTCGGGTTGCTGTGTGTAATAGCGGCAAACAATAAACGCGCTTTTTCACCCCCCGACAGTTGTTCGATTTGGGTAATGGCTTTTTGTCCTTCCAATCCGAAAGCGGCCAAATGTGCGCGAACTTTTGTTTCATTCGCATCGGGCATTAAAGTTGAAATATAAGCTGTCGGTGTTTGTCCGAACGGCAATTCTTCCATTTGATGTTGGGCAAAGTATCCGATGTTTATTTTTTTCGATTGTTCGATTTTGCCGTTCATCAAGGGCAATTTGCCATCAATCAACTTTGCCAAAGTCGATTTACCATTGCCGTTTGCTCCCAATAAAGCAAAGCGGTCGTCTTTATCGATTTGTAAATTCAGCTTTGTCAAAACGGGTTTGTTTTCTTCGTATCCGACAGAACCGTCTTCTATTTTGAAAATAGGCGATGCCAATTCGATCGGTGTCGGAAATTCAAAATGCGTGGAAATGTTTTCATAAGCAATGACATTCAACGTCAATTTTTCCAACATTTTCAATCGGCTTTGCGCTTGTTTTGCTTTGGTGGCTTTATACCGAAAGCGATTGACGAACGATTGCAAATGTTCGCGTTTGGCTTCTTGTTTTTCAATCAGCTTGTTTTGCAATTCCATTTGGACGGCGCGCAATCGTTGAAAATCATCATAATTGCCCGTGTAAGTGTTTAATTTATGGCTTTCGAAATGGACAATCGTATTGCACAGGTTATTCAAAAAGTTTTTATCGTGCGAAATCAAAAGCAACGTTCCGCGATATTTTTGCAAAAAATTCAACAGCCACAAAGACGCTTCCAAATCCAAATGGTTTGTCGGTTCATCAAGCAACAATATGTCGGACGGTTGGAACAAAGTCGCCGCCAATGCGACACGCACACGCCAACCACCCGAAAATTCGGATAAAGGGCGATAAAAATCGTCATCCTTAAAGCCCAATCCTTTTAAAATTTGACAAGCTCTGGCTTCGGCCGTATCGGCTTTGATGGCGTTTAATCGTTCGTAAATTTCCGCCAACTGTGTTTCGGGGGCATTTTGCAAACGGTTTAACAATTCCGTTCTTTCTTTGTCCGCTTCCAATAAGTAAGTCAAAGGCGGAGTGTCGATGTTGTTTATTTCCTGACGCATATAAGCAATACGGCTGTTGCTTGGGTAAGCAATGGATCCCGTTTCAATGCTTTGTTCGTTCAAAATGGCTCTGAATAACGTTGATTTACCGCATCCGTTATGTCCGATCAGCCCGACTTTTTTGTTGTCGGGAATGTGCGCACTGGCATTTTCCAGTAACGTTTTACCGCAAATGCGAATAGTAATGTTATTCAAATCAATCATAATGGGTGTTTATACACTTTTTTTGTAAAAAAGTCAAAGCAAAGGTTTTAAAATATTTGTTGACATTGTTCTTATGTGGGGTAGTATGAATACGTTATGGTATGTGTAGATTTTTCGGGGGAAAAATGAAGAAAATCTTATTTTTATTTATGTTGATGGCATCTTTTTCCGTTTATGCAAAAGAATATAAAATGGAAGAAGTTGATTGTTATTTTTCAGCAAATGGTGGCAGAATAATTTGTAAAGATAAAGAAGATGCTTTAATTGATGGTACTTTGGAAATAGTGAGCAAAATTCCGAATTTTGAAAGTAAAGAACTGGAAATATTGGAAGTTAAAGGAAAACAAAATTTCGTAAAAGGTAAAGCGGAAGGAAAATTTGCTTTCTATTATTCTTCTAATAAACAACTTTTTCAAGAGGGCGTTTATGAAAACGGCGCCAAAGAAGGAACCTTTAAAACATATAATCAGCAAGGTCAGTTGATAAGAGAAGAAAATTATAAAAACGGTATCTATGATGGCAACTTTGCTTCTTATGATAAAAATGGGAAAAAAATCGAAGAGGCTGTTTTTAAAAACGGACGGATGATTTCTTCCGGATACGAAAGTTGGGACGGTGGAAAAGTTCAATATAACGAAAACGAGAAAGTGGAATATTTCAAAAATGGTTCACTTAAAGGTAAGCACACAAAAGATGGTATTTCAAAAACCTATTTTGAAAACGGGAAAGTAAGAACAGAACAAGAATTTAAAGACGGGATGCCGGTTGGAAATAAAAAAGTATATTTTGTTGATGGTTCATTAAAGGGAGAAATTGTTTATAAAAATGGTCTTCCGGAAAGAAGTTACCAAGAAAAACTTGCCACGGAAGATACAGAAGTAAATATGGATGGGAAAAGTCTTATATGCGAAAAAAATATGGAAATAAGGCCTCATGATACGTATGTTTTTTGCAGAGATAAAAAAGATAACCCTTTCTCCGGAAAGCTAGTAAGTGCCGGGAACAGAACAACAATTACCTTTTACTTCAAAGACGGATTTTTTGATAAAATGGTAGCAGAGATGCCAAATTCAAACAAACAAATAAATTATGCAGACAGAGGTCATGTTTTCCGTGTAGATAATTACAGGGAAGGAACTTTTTATGAAAGTACGTTTTATATGCCGGAAGTTACCTATAGTGTTAAAAAAGACCAAAATGGGAATTTTGAGTGGAAAACAATGGGGCATGGTGGCCTGACACGGCCTAATCCGAAAGACGAAATTATCAGTCAAGGTGAAGCTTTTGATTTTCCTAAGAAAGGAACAATTCTTGTTGCTCAGGAAAAATCTGATAAACCGGGTTGGTGTGATATGATTGTTCAGGCGCAAGATGGTAATAATTGGTATATAATCCAAAAAAACTGCCTGCATTTCAAATCTGGTGATAAAGTAATTTTCATGCGAGGCAGTTATGATGCATTTGATAATTTAAGTGTTGTTCAAGGAGAGTAAAATGATTTACGTAGTAGTTTTTATTTTGAGCATTTTTTTATCTGTACCGGCTTTTTCACAAACTTCTTTTTATGACAGAGATGATATTTTGTGTAGTCCACGAACTCACAAATGCGTTGATATAGATGGAAATGAAATTAAGCAAGATGAAGAAAAACCAAAAAAGCAAGGAAGATCATTGGTTAGTATATTAAAAAAGACAGCTCTATTTAAAGGATCTGATGAACCGGAAGAAACGAAAGATCAGTATATTAAAGAACTTGATACAAATTTAATTTCAAACAGCAAAAACGTATATTTTGCAAGAGAGAGAATGGAAGATTTAAGACAGGCACTTTATAGAATTGACAGAAAAAAAGAAATTCATATTACATCGGATAGTGCTTTGGCGGAATTTTTTATTCCGGAATTGGCAGGAAAATTGGTTGAAAATAATAAAATTGTGAATGATGAAAAGCACGTCAGTTATTCTTTTTTTGGTAAAAATAATTGCTTAAAGGAAGGTGACTGTTTTGCTGTTGTGACAAAAGAAAATGATCTGCAAGAAAAGAAAATATGGCAACCCGGAATTGTCGATGCAAATCAATATAAATTTTCAATTATAAAACCAACCAAATACAGCAAAAATTTATATATTGTTAATCCGTTCTGGTTGGAAGAAAACCAAAACAAAACGCCTTTTGAAAAGGGTGGTGAAATTTATATCAAAGATGTCAGAGGACTTTTGATCGGTTGTTATAAAGGCGGGCCTGCCATAGTAAACGATGAAAGTGAATGCGATAAATGTCCAAACCGAAGAATGAATTTAGAAGGATTTTGCTTGGGTTGTGAATTGCCGGACGATTTAAGAAATGAAAAAGAGTATTTGGAAAAAGTTCGAAATGTTATTTTGAGTGAATTTCCACAAAAAATCAACGATGTTTTGGATGAAGAAACGCGTTCAACCAATCCGATGTTGGAATGTAGTTTTTATATTGATGCGGATGGCCGTGCATCTTGGACGGGGTGTATGAGCCAACTGGCTCATAAAACAATGGTTCCGATTATTCAATCGTTGGTGTATCCGCCTCTACCTAAATCAATTTTGGAACATTATGACCAAATCAACTTTAATTTTATATATGCACAAGATTTACAGAAAATAGATTATTCTTGCGGTCAGATTCGCTACGAAGATATGATGGAACGTCAATCGGAATGCGAACGTGGATATGATACATTTTGGGATAATGGTGTTTGCAGAAAGACAAAAAAGTAAGGGTGTCAAAGCAAAGCTTTTGCGTTGCGCATAATTTGTTCAATTGCTTCGGGGCGGGTATCGTCCGTATTATGTAAAACAAAGCCGTTGTGAATTTGAAATGGTGCTTTGCTGTTCATAGTCGCTTGAATAATAACGCGTTTCGGGGGGACGTTTTCCTTTGGCCAAAGCGGTATCAGGGTTATTTTTCCCATGCGTCCGTTCAATATGGATAAAATTTCGGGAACGGCTTCTGTTCTGTGAATGATTGTTAAAGTTCCTTTGGCACGAACTTTTTTTATGCAAAAATTCAGCCATACGGACAACGGAGTTTCTATTTTATGCGCCTTTGCCGTGACTTCGTTTTGGCGCAACATATCTTCCGTAAAATAGGGCGGGTTAGTCACAACGTGATGAAATTGCCGTTCTTTCCATTCGTGTGGCGGATGGGAAACATCGCCCAAAACAACTTCGAAATCCATACCGTTGAGCAGGGCGTTTTGACGTGCCAAATCCGCCATTTGCGGTTGAACTTCCAAACCGGTTGCTTTTACGGGAACACGTGCCATAATGCACAAAGCCACAACACCGTTTCCGCAACCGACATCCAAAACAGTTTCGTTCGGTTTTGCCGGAACAGCAGATGCCACCAAAACAGCATCCGAAGTGGCCTTATAGTCCCCTTGTTTCAGTTTTATTTTTCCACCAAGAAAATCATCAGTTGTGGTCATAACAACACATCAATGTCTGCAATTGCAGTGTCCGTTTGATTTGCACTTTCCGCCACAACATCCGGCGTGTGAGTGTCCGACTTTTTTGGGTCTCATATATTCCGGTTTGAATTCATCAAAACGGTATAGTTCATTGGGAAGAGTATATTCCGGTCTGAATTCAACGGTTTTGACCGTGTGTTCATACATAAAGCCGTTGTAATCCAAGCTTGAAGAAATCTTATTCAAATCGTCAACAGACATTTCATTTTGCAATGTGCAGAATGTAACAAGTGCATCATTTTTATCTTTTTTGCGTAAATTTTCGATCAACATTTTTGTATGATGCGTTTTGAAATCCTGGTCAGAAATTGCATTGATTAAAGATTCACGATTTGTGTATTTTACAATGCTTGATAATTTAATAACTCTTTCAATCATTTTTTTACCCTTTCACAATTAATCCCCTACGCAAAACGCATTATACTTAAAAAAATAAAAAAGTCAAGAACTTATTATAAGGAATGTTGTCTGCCCATTTCTGGAATTTTAACATTCATTTTGCTGACTTTTACCGGGTCTTTCTTTTTGTCGTCTTTGTCGGCTTCTTCCAAAACCCGTTTCATCAAATCTTTTCTGTCGGCTTCTTTTCTTTCAAGGTCTTGTTTTCTTCTTTCCACTTCTGCTTCGGCTTCCCGTTCTCCCGCCAACATTTTCAAATATTCTTTTTCGGAAATCCGTTTAACCGGAATGATAACTTTACCATTTTGTATGACAAAATATCCGGCTAATACTTCAATCATACGTTCTTCTTTGGGTTCGTTTTCTGTGTCGGTATGTTCATGCAAACGTTCCAACCCATTTGAAGCCGGAGCATAAGGCGCCATTCCGTTATCGTCCGGTAAGCAGTCGTATTTACAATTGTGGCTGTCCAATGCTTCTTGAATTTTATCCAAATCTTCAGAAGGGATATTCTTTTGAATAATGTTAAAAAAGACTTTTTTTTGTATTTCGTCTTCCAATTTGACAACGTTTATAAGCGCACCGGAAAAACCGGTTTTAAACGCTTTATCGCCGATAGCCTTGACAATATCTTCTTTGGAAGAATATTTTTCCATCGTTTTCAAATCAATAACATTTTTCATTCGTGAAATCCCTTTCTTGTTGTGATAACAAATGACATATTACAACAAAAGGGAATAAAAGTCAATACGTTTGTCAATCTTTTGCAATAACACCGCCGCCGATGACAATGTCGCCATCGTAAAAGACCATGGATTGTCCCGGAGTGAATGATTTTTGCGCTTCATCATAAACAACGCGTGCCTTTCCGTTTTCGACATAAACGGTAACAGGTGCCGGTTTTGCCGTTGAACGTTGTTTTGCAAAAGCCCTGAATTGTTCTGGTGGTGTTGCAAATTTAATCCAATGCAAATCGTCCACGAAACATTCTGTTTTTTGAGTGTCCGCAACAGTTCCGACCCAAACGATGTTTTTATGTGCGTCAACGTCTAAAACAAACAACGGTTCGGGATAAGCAATTCCCAACCCTTTGCGTTGTCCGATTGTATAGTTCCAATACCCTTGATGTGTGCCTAAAACTTTGCCGTTCATCAACATAATGTTGCCTTTTTTAGGGGGCAGTTGCAACAAATCATTATAATCGCCGGAATAAAAATCTTGGCTGTCCGCTTTATCGGCAACGGCAAGTCCGCGTTCACGCGCCATTTGGCGTACTTGTTCTTTTGTGTAATTGCCCAACGGGAATAAAACGTGAGCCAATTGTTCTTGCGACAAGCGATACAGAAAATAGCTTTGATCTTTTTTTGTGTCGGCACCTTTTTTCAATAAATATCGACCGGTTTCGTTGTCTTTTTCAGTTCGGGCATAATGACCGGTTGCAAAAAAATCATAGTTGATACCTTCTTTTTTTGCTTTTTGCGTCAATAATCCGAATTTCATCAACTCATTACATTTGACACAAGGATTTGGCGTGCGTCCGGCGGCATATTCGGATTTGAAATAAGCCAAAACCGTTTGCTTATATTCTTCGGCACAATCGAATACATACGTTTTAATGCCGATTTTATCAGCAAATTCTTGAATATTTTTAATGTCTTCTTTTTCTTCGGGACCATAACAAGCATTGCCCGCCGTTACCAAATTGGGAATATCAGCATTATAAATGGACATGGAAATGCCGATAACTTCATATCCTTGTTCTTTCAATAACAGGGCGGAAAGGGAAGAATCCACGCCACCCGATAAACCAACAATTACTACTTCAGCCATATAAAATATCCCACATAAGCAATTAAAAACAAAGCACCGGTTAAACGGGAAATACGCTTAAATATTCCCATTGAAACAAGCCACAAGGTAACACCGGCCATAACAATATAACTTTTGCCGGCATCTTCCGGAAAGTTCAACGGCGTAAGCAAAGCAACGACACCCAAAATAAACAATGCGTTGTAAATGTTGGATCCAACGATATTACCATAAGCAACTTCGTTGTGCTTTTTTACCGATGCGGCGATGGAGCTTGCCAATTCCGGTAACGATGTGCCAATGGCAACAACCGTCAAACCGATGATTGTTTCGGAAATTTTCCATTGACGCGCCAAATCAACGGCACTGTTTACCAATAAACGCGCACCGCCCATTGTCATTAAAATACCCGCAGCGGTTACCAATACCCAAAAGAAAGCCGAATGTTTATCATCGGCCGTTTGTGATAATTCTTTTTCCATTTCACGTATGGCTTTTTTGTCTTTTCTTTCGCCAAAATAACAAATGCAAATATAAGCAATTAAGCCGGCGACAAACAAAAAGCCACCTAAAAAGTTCAACGATTTGAAGTAAGTGGCTATACCCAAAGCAATTGTTGAAAAGATTAAAAAGAAAGAATCCCGCTTAAAATCTTTCATTTCAATTTTAATCGGGCGAATAACCGCCGTCACACCCAAAACCAAAAGGACGTTGCAAATGTTTGAACCGATGACATTTCCAACGGCAATTCCGGGAGCAGGGGGATTTTTGAATACTGATAAAATGCTGGCTATCAATTCCGGTGTGGACGTTCCGAACCCGACCAAAACAATACCGACAACCAATGGTGATATTTTTAATTTGTTGGCAACTCCGACCGCCCCTTTAACAAGTGTATCGCCTCCAAAAGCCAATAGAGCCAAACCCAAAATCAAATACAAATACAGCATTATTCAATCCCTTCGATTAAAGAATCCATACTTTCCAAATCTTGTTCATCGTAAGAAGTTTCTTCTTCCTTCTTTGTTTCTTTTTTGACTTCTTTTTCAATGACAGGCTTTTCCTTTATTTCAACATTTTCTGTTGTGACTTGTTGTTTTTTGGTCATACCTTGAATGCCTTTTATCACGTCTTCAGGCAATATACTTTCCACAACAGGCATCGTCTTTTCCAAATAAGG
Organism: Alphaproteobacteria bacterium; assembly: GCA_017632555.1. The sequence continues at coordinate 9,475 of JAGBRF010000031.1, forward strand.
CAATGAAAAGTTTTTGTCGGTATATTCTTCCATAGTTTCTTTTTTGAAAGCGTATACGGCAAAATAAAAAACGATGAAAGCCAATAACAATCCCCTTAAAACACCGAAAGCAAATCCCAAAATTCTGTCCAGACCGCTTAAAACGCTTTTACGCAATTTTGATGTGATTTTTGCGTTGATGATTGTGCAAATAACCAAGATAACCAAAGCAATAACAATCGCGGCAACAATATCGGCAACCGTTGGATTTGTAATTATTTTACGGAACAGCGGACGTGCAAACAACAATCCGTAAAAAGCACCGAAGGCGGCCAAAATCCAAGCAATCAAACCCAACAATTCCCGTATTAAACCCCGATAGGATGCCAACAATCCGGAAATCAAAATAACTGCAATCAAAATAACATCAATCATACCCATTTTCTTTTTCCCTTATTTAACAAAAAATTCCACCAAACTTTTCAAATTACCCATTTCGTGAATGTGAATGTCCGCCGTAACTTTCTTTTTGTGTGTGTATTGCGTTGGCATTAAAGCCTTTTCAAAGCCCAATTTGGCGGCTTCCTTTAATCGCAAATCCATTTGAGGTACGGCACGTACTTCGCCGGATAAACCCACTTCACCGAAAACAACCATATCGGAAGGCATTGGTTTTTGTGTCAATGAAGATACGACTGCCGCCTCAACAGCCAAATCAGCTGCCGGCTCCGTTATTTTTAAGCCACCGGCAATGTTCAAATAAACATCACGATTGCTTAAAATGATACCGCATCTTGCTTCCAATACAGCCAAAATCATATTTAATCGATTGGAATCCCAACCGACAACAGCCCGTCTGGGCGAAGTTCCGAATGATTGAGCCACCAAAGCTTGCACTTCCACCAAAACAGGACGAGAACCTTCAATGCCTGCAAAAACACAATTCCCAGAGATATGTCCTTGCCTATCTGCTAAAAATAAGGCAGAAGGATTAGCAACTTCTGACAAGCCCTTGTCAGTCATTTCAAAAACGCCGATTTCATCTGTTGCGCCAAAACGATTTTTGACACTACGCAAAATGCGGAAATGGTGTCCACGATCACCCTCAAACTAAAGAACGGTATCCACCATGTGTTCCAACACAC